>JBBQLF010000567.1:0-3530 GCA_038327695.1 Bryobacterales bacterium | reverse complement strand
TTGTATTCCGGTGCACCACCGCAGCAATGAGAGCCGGGCGCTCCGCCTTGGCCCCTGCCGGGGACGAACTGATCGGGGTCTTCCAGCCCGTCTGTCAGTAATCTACCAGCGCCAACTCAGTGGGTCCACTGATTGGGGGATGGGCCGCTCTGCCGTACTCTCGGAGTAGTTCCAGCAATAGAAGGCGACGGGTAGAGAGGATCAGGATCGATGAAGCACTGCAGGAGCTTACTGTTTAGGCTGCGGATCTGGAGAGACACCCGCGGCCAGGATCTTATTGAATACGCACTGATGGCCGGGTTTGTAGCGGTGGCGGCGGGCGCGATTGTGCCCGGCGTTGCCGACAGCATTAAGACCATTTTCGGTAAGGTCAACAACGTAATGACGAGTTCAGCCGGACAAGGTTGATCTTCGTCCAGCCGGAGGCCGCCGAAGGGCGCCTCCGCTCACACCAGCCACTCGGCCAGATCGCCCGCCCGGTTGAACTTCAACTCCAGGCTGCCCGACAGCAGCTCGATGTCGGTATTGCCTTCCAACTCAGGCCGTAGATTCTCGGTAAAAGCCATCAACGAGAGGTCCTGGCTGTTCCGGATCCAGCCGATCTTGAGTTGTCCCGGATCGTGGCAGCCCGTCGTGCGCCAGGTCTCCGCCAGACAGCGGCGGTCACTGGGGTAGTGGACGGGCGTCTTAATGGACGCCATCGTGCCGGAAGTGATCCCGTTGACCCAGGTCGGCTTCTTCTTCACGCCCTTCAGCAGACGGTCATGGATCACGTCGGCCATACCGAAGCCGACGGCGTTGCCGTAGCTGAGCGGATGAATGCCGCGCAAGTACACGCGGTCGATTGCAGGCGCGAATGGCCAGGGGTTGTAGGCCCCATGCACGCTGCGGTTGATGACCTTGGGATCCACGCCGGAGCCTGAGATGTTCTTGCCGATCTGATCCACCATCAGGAAATGCAAGTGGCGCACCGGAATCCGGGGCATCCAGGTCTTGACCAGCGCCAGCAGTTCCATCTCCCGCTGTTCCATCTCCTCCACGCGGACGGCCGTGATCCGGGCCGTATCGTGATTGCCATCCTCCAGGATGGCCAGTCCGCCCAGGATCTTTCCGGACGCCAGGACCTGGCGGCCGACGCTGCGGATGACCTGCTCCAGGCCCAAGGTATGGGCACAGGCGTGATAGCGCTTGGCGCCATCGAACTTGCCCAACCCGATGGCCATCAGCTTGAACAGGCCGCTTTCCAGAGTGCCGGCGAAGTCCGTGTGCCACTTGACGCGGCCACAGAGCATGACGCCATCGGCCGAATGGGCGTTGCGGTCCATCACGGTCTCAATGCCTTCCGGGGTGGTGCCCAGGCCGATGACATCCAGGCTGCTCCGAATCGGGCACCCCATGGCGGCTTCGGTGATGCCGTATTTGGCCAGGACGGCCGCCTGACCGTGGGCCGAGGCCGCGCCGTGGCTGCCCATGGCCGGAAAAAGGAACGGTTTCATGCCGCGGGCTTTCCACCAGGCCACGATGGCGCCGGCGATGAGGTGGATATTGGCGATGCCCCGGCTGCCCACACCAATGGCGATGGAGGCTCCGGGCTTCAGGCCCGCGCCCAGTTGGGCGGCGTCCAGTGCCCGGTGAACCTCACCGGCGACGTCAGCAATCCGGTAGCTGGGAAACTTCTGGCGAACGACGAGAAACGGCGAAAACCGCATGTCGTCATTCTATTGCGCCAGGGTGGGCGCGCGCTAGATTTCTTCCCACTCCCGTTCCAGTAGCCGGGAGTACTCCCCGGAGGCGTACAAGTCCAGCACGAAGTTCTGCGGGGGCAGCCGCGGGAACGCGTCCGCACCCTGGCGGCAGATGAACATCTGATCGGCGTAGCGGTAGTAGTAGCGCACGAAGTGGGGCGAGAGCCACTCCAACTCCGGTGCACGGGAAAATACGCCGTTCAGGCCGAGCGCCCGGCTGAAGATCGACTTGTAATCGGCCACACCCCAGCGGACCAGCTTCTCGCGCACGTTGGTGGGCGGATCGTCCACAATGTACTGGGCGAAGCTGGCGGCACTGATTCCGGCGCCGTGCAGCGTGGCATCGCGGTTCGACATCTCGGTGCACTGCTCCACCCAACGCTCCAGATCCTTGCCGACATAGTAGAGCATTCTCAGCTCGCAGAGCCGCCCGGAAAGCAGCCGGTGCAGGATTTCATCCTGACTCAGCTCCCCACTGGGCAGCAGGCCCTGCAACATCAGATGCGCCCGGGAACTCTCCACCAGTTTGTCCGGCCCGGCGGGGTCAGAGAAGGGGTGCAGAATCACCGGCGGGAGTTCCCACGTCCGGCCCTGAGGTAGTTGTGCCGCTAGCATTCCTCTTACTCTATCGTCCGATTCCGGCGGGAAGCTTAGCCTAAGTTGCTGGCCCCGGTCTAACGCCGTTGTGTGCGAGCGCGGAGAGTGGCTTTGGTAGCGAACTCCTGGCCCCCTCGTTTGTACTTGAGCGCGACTTCGTCGCCCGGCTTCTTGGAGCGGAGTGCGTAGGTGAAGTCGTAGAGGTTGGTGATCGCCTTGCCATCGAATTCGGTGACCAGGTCACCGCCCTTCAGTCCGGCCTCGTCGGCCGGTGAGCCCTTGGTGACGTCGGACAGGCGGAAACCGTTCTTGGATTCGCCCATATCCGGCACTGAGCCGAACCAGGCGCCCGCGCCCGCCGAGGCGCTGGCCGTCGCCTGCGGCATCGGCGGCTCGGTCTTGATGAAGACCGGTTTGACCGGCAAGGCGACCAGCGCAGTGGTCACATCGGCCACCAGGTGCAGGAGTTCCGCGGCGCTCTCCTGATCGATCTTGTCCCAGGTGTCGCTCGGCTTGTGATAGTCCGAATGCAGCCCGGAGAAGAAGAACAGCACGGGCACCTGCTTGAGGTTAAAGGAGAAGTGGTCGCTGGAGCCGTAGCCGCCCTGATCGCTGACGTCGAGGGTGAGTTTGTACTTGGACTTGGCCTGGTCCAGGATGGCGGCAAAGCTCGAGCTGGTGCCGGTCCCGCCCACGAACACGCGCTTGTCCTTGATCCTGCCGATCATGTCCATGTTGATCATCGCCGCGGCTTTGTCCAGCGGCAGCACTGGATTGTTTGTGTAGTAGCCGGAGCCGATGAGCCCCAGTTCCTCGGCGGAGAAGGCCAGGAACAGGATGCCGCGCTTCTGCCTGGGTTGGCCGGCGAACCAGGCGGCCAGTTCCAGCAGGCCGGCCGAGCCGGAGGCGTTGTCATCGGCTCCGGGATGAACGGCCTTTCCGATCAGGTCGGGCGCCATCGAACTGCTGTTGCCCATGCCGAGGTGGTCATAGTGGGCGCCCAAAATGATGTACTCATCGGTCTCGCCTTTCAGGTAGGCGGCGACATTGGGCACCGATTTCTGCGAACGCTGGACTTCGGCGCTGAGATCGAGAGTGAGCTTGGCTATCTCGAACGAGCGCGGCTTGAGGTCGGAGTCCACCTGGGCCACCCAATCCTTCAGTGACTTGGCGACGGCGGCTGCCAGC
>JBBQLF010000566.1:0-3550 GCA_038327695.1 Bryobacterales bacterium | reverse complement strand
ATCCCCACGTCCTCATACGCCAACCGGCCCGGCGACTTTGCCACTACCCGCAATGCCGCCACCATTGGCAAGAGCCTCGTCATCAAAGGCCAGATCCGCGGCCAGGAGGACTTGCTCATCGACGGTCGCCTCGAAGGCGATGTCGATCTGCCCGAAAATCGCCTCACCATCGGCGTCACCGGTCACGTCCAGGGCAGCGTCCGCGCCCGCGAAATCGTCATCCTCGGCTCCGTCCAGGGTAATCTCGAAGCCTCCGAACGCGTCGAGATCAAGAAAAACGCCAAGGTCATCGGCGACCTCAAGGCCCAGCGCCCGGTCATTGAAGACGAAGCCTACTTCAAAGGCAACGTCGAAACCATTCGCGTCGAAGCCAAGGTAGCGCCCAAGCCCGCCGCTCCGCCTGCCGAGCCCCAGCCCACTCTTCTCCCGGACCCCAAACCGGAGATCCGCAAGGGATGACTGCCAGCTCGCTCCCGGCCGGCCCACAGCCCCCGTCTCCGGAGTTGCCTCCGGGAGCGCGCCGTTCCCACGCCCTCGAAAACATCAGCGCCTTCCTCCACGCCCGCCCCGATCTCCAGGTGCTCGATTTCGGCGGCATCAATCAGCAGAACCTCGACTTCGTCACCGGCCTCGGCCACCGTATCTACGGCGAGAATCTCATGCTCGCCTTCGACTATTTCTTCAGCCCCCAGGAAATCAACAGCCGCCAGTTCACGCCAGAACGCATCGAACAGTTCCTCGACCAGACCTTTGATTTTAACGACCAGTCCTGCGACGCCGCCTTCGTCTGGGACACCCTCCAATTCCTTCCGCCCGCAATCTCCCACGGCGTCCTGCTCCGCCTCCATCGTGTGCTCACGCCCAACGCGCTCCTGCTGGCCTTCTTCCATCCGGAAAACTCCGGCCCCGCCGCCCCCCACATCTGCCGCATCCTCGATGCCCGCCACCTTCAGCTCTCCGCCCGCTCCGGCGCCCGCCCGCTGGTCCCCTTCAGCACACGCTCCATCGAGAAGTTCTTCCAACCCTTCCAGTCCGTTAAGTTTTTCCTCACCCGCGAGAACTTTCAGGAGGTCATCGCCCGGCGCTGAGCCTTGCCATGACCACACCACTCCCTGCTCCGCGCCCCATGACGCTGGCGGCCGTCCTTTCCTCCCTGCTACTCATCGTCGTGCTCCTGTATCTGGGGCGCGTTTTCTTCATCACCCTCATCTCCGCCATCCTCCTCGCCTTCATCCTCGAACCCATCGTCACCCTCCTGGTCCGTTTCCGGATCCCCCGCTCCACCGCCAGCTTCCTCACCTGCACTTTCATGCTGAGCGTCATTTACCTCCTCGGCCTCGGCGTTTGGACGCAGGCCCTCGGCCTCTGGTCGGAGCTCCCTACCTACAGCCGCCGCGTCACCGCTATCGTGGACTCCGCCGCCCAACAGGTGGAGAGTTTTGAAAAGACCGCCCAGGAACTCCTCATACCCAAGCGGCTGCGGGCGGCACAACCGCAGGTAGCAGACCCCGCCGCCGCCACCACCAAACTGCGCAAGCGCGCCCCGGCCATACCCCAGTCGCCACCGGCCGTCCAGGAGGTGCGCGTCGTACCGGAAGAGAGCCAGTTCGTCGGCGTCATCTATGAACACCTGAGCCAGTTCTACGACGCCGCCCTGATGGCCTCCTTCGTGCCGTTCCTCGTCTACTTCCTTCTGAGCTGGCGCGACCACTTCCGCAGGAATTTCCTCCTCCTCGTCGGCGCCGACTCCGGCAAGGAGAACCTCCAGCGCGCCTGGGACGGCATCGCCAACGTCGCCCGCGCCTACCTCGTCGGCAATTTCCTCCTGGGCATCGTACTCTCCATCGCCAGTGCCGCCTTCTTCTGGTTCGTCAAACTACCCCATTGGCAGGTCGTCGGTCCGATGAGCGGCTTCCTTAGCCTCATTCCTTATCTGGGCCTCCCCCTCGCCCTCATCCCGCCCTTTGTGGCCGCGCTGCCCGTCTACACCGGCCTGCCTGCCTACATCCTCGTCGGCGCCACCACCGCGCTCTTCCACCTCATCGCGCTCAACCTCCTTTATCCCAAGCTCGTCGGCGCCCGCGTCCACCTCAACCCGTTGGTCGTCACCGTCGCCCTCATGCTCTGGTACCTTCTCTGGGGCGGCGCCGGCCTCGTCCTCGCCATTCCCATTACCGCCGGCCTCAAGGCCGCCTTGGATAACATTCCCTCCATGCGAGCCTACGGCCGCCTTCTTGGTGACTGATGATCACGCGCCGGAACCTTCTCTCCGCCGCGCTCACAGCCCCCGCCATCGGACGCGCCCAGTCCGCCCGCCGGCCCAATATCCTCTTCGCCGTCTCCGGCGATCAGTCCTTCCCGCACGCCGCCGGCCCCGGCTTTGACCGCATCGCCCAGTCCGGCGTCCGCTTCAACCAAGCCATCTGCGCCTCGCCCGGCTGCGCGCCCTCCCGCGCCGCTATCCTCACCGGCAAATACCCCTGGCAACTCGAAGAGGCCGGCACCCACGCCAGCCTGTTCCCGAGGAAGCTCACCGTCTATCCGGAACTGCTCGAAAAGACCGGCTACCGCACCGCGCTCACCGGTAAGGGCGCCGGACCCTGCAACTTCAAAGACGCCGGTTGGCCACACAACCCGGCCGGCCCCGCTGCCTCCAGTTTCGATGCCTTCCTCAAGTCCCGCGAAAAAGACCAGCCCTTCTGTTTCTGGTACGGCGCCAGCCAGCCCCATCGCCCCTACGTCCCCGGCACTGGCCTCCGCGCCGGCTACAAGCTCGAAGACATCATCGTGCCGCCCTTCCTGCCTGACACCCCGGACGTGCGCTCCGGCCTCGCAGACTACCTCGCCGCCATCGGCGTCTTCAATCACGATCTCGCCCGCATGATCGAAACCCTGGAACGCGCCGGTGAGTTGGACAACACCCTCGTAGTCACCACCTCCGGTAACGGCATGTCGTTCCCCGGCTCCAAAGCCCAGATGCGGGAATACGGCATCCACGTCCCGCTGGCCCTCATGTGGCCCGCGCGCGTTAAAGCAGGACGCACTTGCGACGAACTGGTCACTTTGACCGATCTCACGGCCACCTTCCTGGAAGCCGCCGGCGTCACCGCCCCCACCGGCCTGCAAGGCAAAAGCCTCCTGCCCTACCTCACCGCCGCCAAGCCCCTCAATCGCCCGTTCGTCCTCAGCGGCCGCGAGCGCCACAGCCACGCCCGCGCGGACCTTCTCGGCTATCCAGCCCGCGCCATGCGCACCCGCCAGTATCTCTACGTCCGCAACTTCGCCCCGGCCCGAGCCCCCGCCGGCGACCCGCCCGGCTACTACGACATCGACGGCGGGCCCACCAAGTCCTGGATGATCGCCCACCGCGCCGATCCCGCCGTCCAGCCATTCTTCAACGCGGCCTTTGGCCAGCATGCGGCCGAAGAACTCTTCGACATTCACAACGATCCGGCCTGCCTGCTGAACCTCAACACCAGCCCCATCCATCGCAACCTGATGCGCGAATTCCGTCGCACGCTGGACGCACAACTACGCGCACAAGCCGACC
>JBBQLF010000565.1:0-3550 GCA_038327695.1 Bryobacterales bacterium | reverse complement strand
ATGAAATGGCCGTTCCCACCGCTTGCTGACGCGCGCGGCTCAGAACCCGATGCCCGCCGCTTGCTGACGCGCGCGGCTCGGAGCCCGATGCCCACCGCTTGCTGACGCGCGCGGCTCGGAGCCCGATGCCCACCGCTTGCTGACGCGCGCGCGGCTCAGAACCCGATGCCCACCGCTTGCTGACGCGCGCGGCTCAGAACCCGATGCCCACCGCTTGCTGACGCGCGCGGCTCAGTACCAGTCTGTTTCCGAGCCGCGACCGTCAGGAAGCGGATGCGCAGGTACTTACGACGCGCTGTTTAGATATGCCGGTGGATGTGGAACACCTTGAACACCGGTTCTCCGATGCCCCATACGATCAGCAGCACGAACAGCGCGCCGATCACCATGTCATAGACGGCCGTAGCGGTCACCTGGACGGGCGGCATCAGGCCCAGGCCGATGGCTGCCGCTACCGCCAGCATGTGCCAGTACCACTTGATGTTGCTGAAGCGCCACAGCAGGAATAGCGCAACGGCGAACGCCGCCGCGTAAGCAAGAGCGACCATTGAAAAACTCATAGTCAGGCTCCGTATCTACCTTGACTGTAGCGCCGGTGCTGTTGAAGTCAAGCCCCTACTTCGGATCGCCCTGCTCCACCCAGGCCAGGTTGAAATGGGCGTGGCGGATGGTCTTGCGGGGCTGGCCCTCCGGCAGGTGATTGAGGAAGACGCTGTAGCTGGCGTGGATGGTGCCGTCCGGCGCCTGGACGATGGAGGGGTAGTGGAAGGAGCCGGCCCGCTCGGGGCGCGGGTCGAGTTCCAGATGGCGCGTCCATTTCCAGCTCTTTCCTTCGTCGCCGGAGATGGTGAGGGCGAGGGAGTGGCGGCCGCGCCCGGTATCGTTGTTGATCATCAGCCAGCGGCCATCGGCGAGGCGTTGCACCTCCAGCCCGGTGCCGGAGTTCGGGATAGCGGTGTCCTCTGCCAGTGTCCAGGTTTCGCCGTTGTCCCTGGATTCACTGAGATGGACGCGCTTGGGCGGCGGGCCATTGTCGCGCATGTAGGCGGCGAGCGAGCCGTCCTTCCGCAGCGCGAAGCTGGGCTGGATGTTGCCGCCGCCGATGATGGGCTCCGACGCGTGCCAGGTGAGGCCGTTGTCGTCGCTGATGCCGGCGAGCGAGAAGCTGTAGCCGTCGGAGTAGAGCGGCATCAGGATGCGGCCGGAGGGCAACTGCAGCGGGTGCGCGCGCGTCATCCAGCCCATGCGCGAGAAGTACTTGTCGTTGGCCTTCTCCAGCAGGCGTTTGAAGTAGGCGGCGCGCTCGGGCGTGGAGAACTTTGCGGCGAACTCCTGGGTGCGTTCGGCGATTCTGGCGGGCTTCAGCAGCATGACGCCGGATCGCTCCCACTTCGGCACGCCCGGCCTGGCGTAGCCGGACGAGATGCGGTAGTTGGTGATAGCGCTCTCCCACTGGTTGGCGACAATCGTCTGCCAGATCAGCCACAGGCGCCGGTCCTTGTCGAGAAAGAGAGTGGGGTTGGTGTCAGGGAAGCCCGGCTGATCGGCCAGAACAAAAGGGGCGCTCCACGTTTTTGCGCCTTTCGCCTTGCGGGCGCCCATGATGACGACGTCGTCGGCCGTGCGCTCGCCCGATCCGCGGTACCAGCAGACCAGGAGCCCGCCGTCCGGCAGGCGCAGAATGCTGGAGGCGTGGTTGTGTTTGGCGTCGAGCGGGAAGATGTCCTCCTTTTCGATAAACGGCTGCTGGGCCAGTGCGGCCGCGGTGCAGAGGAGGCTGAGGATGAGAGTGCGGACCATGGCTGCTATTGTCCAACACTTCGGTGCTACCCTCCAATCAGTACCGCAAGTCCATGCCACTCATCGCCATTGCCGGAGCCACCGGCTACATCGGCGGCCGCCTGGCCCGGCGCCTGCTTGAGAGCGGGTATGCCGTCCGTTGCCTGGTGCGCTCGCCTGCCAAACTACAGGACCGGCCCTGGGCGGCCGATTCCGGCGTCGAGATTCGCCAGGTGGATTTGAACGATCCGGCCTCCATCGCCGCGACCCTCGCCGGCTGCCACGCCGCCTACTACCTGGTCCACTCGATGACGTCGGCCGGTTCGGACTACGCCAGCCGGGACCAGGAACTGGCCACCAACTTCGCGCTGGCGGCCCAACAGGCGGGCGTCGAGCGCATCATCTACCTGGGCGGGCTGGGCGAGACGGGGCCCGGACTCAGCGAACACCTGGCTTCCCGGCGCGAAGTGGAAAGCGCTTTGGGCTCGACGGGCGTACCCGTTACGGTCCTGCGCGCAGCCATGATCATTGGCTCCGGCTCCGCCTCGTTTGAGATTCTCCGCTATCTGGTGGAGCGCCTGCCTGTCATGGTGACGCCCAAGTGGGTCAGCACTCCGTGCCAGCCCATCGCTGTCCGCAATGTGATCGGCTACCTGATGGGCGCGCTGGCCGAGCCGCGGACTGCCGGCCGGGTGTTCGATATCGGCGGCCCGGAGGTGCTCTGTTACCGGGAGATCATGCGCATCATGGCTGAAGAGCTCGGCCTGAAACGGCGCTGGGTGATCCCGGTCCCGGTGCTGACGCCACGCCTCAGTTCGTACTGGATCCACCTGGTGACGCCGCTCAGCCATGACATCGCCAAGCCACTGGCCGAGGGATTGAAGAACCCCGTGGTCTGCCGGGAGGACGAGATCACGCGCCTCATCCCGGAGCCCCTCCTCACGGTGCGCGAGGCCATACGCGCGGCTCTCTACAAGCTGGCCGGCCACCAGGTGGAGACCAGTTGGTTGATGGCGGGCCCCATTCCGGGGGATCCCGGCTGGGCCGGGGGCACGGTGTTTCGCGACTCGCGCGAGGTTGCCATTCCCACGCCGGCCTCAGCCGCCTTCCGCGCCGTTTGCCGCGTGGGCGGCGGTCATGGCTGGTATGCGGCGGACTGGCTTTGGCAGGTCCGTGGCGCACTCGACAGCCTGGCCGGCGGCCCCGGGCTCCGCCGCGGCCGCCGCGATCCGGAACTGGTCAGCTTTGGCGAAGGCCTCGATTTCTGGCGCGTTGTGGGCCTGGAGCGGGACCGCCGCCTGACGCTGCGCGCCGAAATGAAACTCCCCGGCGAGGCGCTGCTGGAGTTCCGGATTGAATCTTCCGGACCGCGAGAGTGCGTCCTCACCCAGACGGCGCTATTCCGCCCTCGCGGCCTGGCCGGCCTGTTCTATTGGTACGCCGTCCTGCCGCTTCACTACATCGTCTTTCGCGGCATGTTGCGCGGCATCCAGCGCGAGGCGCTGCGGATCGCTAAGGGCCCGTCATGAAATGACCATTCCAAGCGCTTGCTGACGCGCGCGGCTCAGAACCCGATTCCAACTGCTTGCTGACGCGCGCGGCTCGGAACCCGATTTCAAGCGTTTGCTTACGCGCGCGGCTCGGAGCCCGATTTCAAGCGTTTGCTTACGCGCGCGGCTCGGAACCCGATTCCAACCGCTTGCTGACGCGCGGCTCGGAACCCGATTCCAACTGCTTGCTGACGCGCGACTCGGAATCCCATTTCAACCGC
>JBBQLF010000564.1:0-3560 GCA_038327695.1 Bryobacterales bacterium | reverse complement strand
CCCCGCCTGGGGCTCGACCTCCGTCATGGCGCCGGAGTCTGCCTCGACGCGCACGGCGTTTCCACCTGGCCCGGTGACCATCAGACGGCCGTCCGGCAGGCCGGCAATCTGGCCGGCGGAAAACGGGAGTGTGACGTCCACGGCGGCTTCCTTCGCCGGGCTCAGGATGCGGAACCTGGCCGAGATCCCGTTGGCGATATCGGCCTCCAACGGGCCCAGCCAGGAGATCAGAAACGGTGAGTTGCCAATAGCGTTGACGGCGGCGGCCGCCTGGCGATTCGGCAACGTGAGGCACTCATCCTGGGCCTGCACCCGGTTCAGCTTGAAATCGAACAGCCACGTGGCGTAGCATCCGCTTTCGGCGCGCGGGGCGTTCAGCGTGGCGTAGCCGCTCCGCAGATCGGACAGCGTGAGTCCGCCGATGGTGCTCAACTCCGGAGGCGTGGCCAGGAACAGAACCTCGCTCTTCGAGCGGCTGCCCGTGGTCAGCGGATTGGCAGCCACCCCGCCGGCGATCAACTGGATGACCTCGCCCGCTCTGCCCAGGACGGCCGGTTCGACTTCGATATCGAACTCCCCGGCGCGTTCCGGAGAAGCCGTGATGCGCGCGTCCACCGGCGCGCCGTCAATCAGCAGACGGACCGGATCTGCTACCAGCGCCAGGGGATCAGCCGGGCCGGGCTGGCCGGTGGCGATTTCGGTGCCGGTTCGGCCCAGGCCGGTGGCACGCAGTCTGACTGCCGCCCCGGATCCCGTTGTGGCGGCCATCCCATGGCCGGTGCCGGCGGCCGACAGGATGGCGGGCACGTTCCGCCGGATGTCAATGCGCGCGCCCCGGCTGACCGATTCGCCGCGCCGGACCACCACTTGCGCGGCCCCCCCCTGGAGTTCCAGTGGCACCTGGCAAACGATCACGCTGGGTGACGCGGAAACCAGCGGAGCCGGCCGGTTGTTGATCAGCACCTGCACGGGCGGATCGCCGATTTCCAGCGGCAGCACCGGGCCAGCTGCCCGGAACTCCTCGGCCGGCCCCAGATTCAGGCCGGTAATCCGCAGCAGCCCGCCGGGACTGACCGCGGCCGGCGCCGGCATCACGGAGAACTCATTGCGCACGCCGCGCGGATTCACCACCGGCGCCGTCTGTCCAACTGCGCCGGGCGCCAGCGTGGCGAGCGTCAACCAGAATGCCCATGACTGAACTCTCATAACTCTATTGAACCCCGTGCTCCGCCGCCGGGTTGTGGCGTCCCGCGGCGATATAATGACTCTACACCCTCAGCTTTTCCCATGAACGCAGGAGCGGCGGCAATTTCTCTCGACGACGCAACGACCCGGGCCCAAGCCGGGGTTTTGTCGCTCATCTTACTCTCCATCGGCCATTTCTTCATCGACCTGTACTCCGGCTCGCTCGGCGTCATGCAGCCTTTTCTGATCACCCGTTTTGGCCTGAGCCTGACGCAGGCCGGCCTGTTGGGTGGCCTGTTGGTGTTCAGCTCTTCGGTCACGCAGCCGTTCTACGGCTATCTCTCGGACCGTTTGAGGAGCCGCTACTTCTCAGCCCTCGGTCCAGCCGTGGCCGGCCTCTTCATTCTTGGTTCCAGTCTGACGCCCGGCTACTCCTGGGCCGTGGCCTCCATGCTGGTTGGCGGCGCGGGTGTGAGCGCGTTCCACCCACAGGCGTCGTCCTGGGCGGCCCTGGGCATGCAGCGCGACCGGGCGAAGTGGATGGCCGTCTTTATCAGCTCCGGTACGCTCGGCATTGCGCTGGCGCCTGCCTTCTTCAAAGAGGTCATCACCCGGGCGGGTTTTGAACGGCTCATCTGGGCGGCCGTGCCCGGCGTAGTTGTAACGATGCTACTGGTGACCTTTGTGCGCCAGCCGGCCGAAGCTGCCGCGGCACCCTCGCGCGGATTCGACTGGCAAGCCATCCGGAGCGTCAGGCGTCCCCTGTCTGCCCTCTACTTCTGTGTCTTTTTCCGCAGCGCCGTTCAAGTCACTTACAGCCATTTCCTCGTGCTTTACTTGAGCCGCGAGCGCGGCTTTTCTATCCACGCCGCAGCCTACACGCTGACCCTCTATCTGACTGCCGGCGCCATCGGCGGGTTCCTGGGCGGGCACCTGGCGGAACGTTGGGGCGCCCGCCGCATCATTGTGGCATCGTTCGCGCTTTCAATCCCATTCCTGGCCCTGTTCTTCCTGATTCCGGGTCCGTTTGGAGTAGCGTCCCTGGTTCTGGGAGGATTCATCCTTTTGTTTACAATTCCGATCAATGTCGTTGTCGCGCAAAGACTTGTCCCATCGCAAGCCGCCACTATCTCGGCGTTTCTAATGGGGTTTGCCTGGGGCGCCGCCGGGATGATTTTCATTCCACTCACCGGGTGGCTGGCGGACCGGACCTCTCTCCACACCGCATTGAGCGCCTTGCTGCTGTTTCCCGTGCTGGGCTGGTTGCTGGCCCGGCAACTGCCGGAGGATTTGGGCCGATGAACGCTGTTTGTCTCTTGAGTGGTGGATTGGATTCGGCCACGGCGCTGGCTTACGCCCGGCGAGACGGATTTGCAACCTATTGCTTGTCTTTCGATTACGGGCAAAGACATAAAGTAGAACTGGAGGCGGCATCGCGCGTGGCCCAGGCCCTGGATGCCTCGGCGCACAAGGTGATCCGGATCGATCTGCGAGCCTTCGGCGGCTCGGCGCTGACGGACGACATTGCCGTTCCCAAAGGGCGGCAGGCGGCGGAGATGGCGGATTCGATTCCGGTCACCTATGTGCCCGCCCGCAACACAGTCTTTCTTTCTATCGCATTGGCATGGGCCGAGGTTCTGGGCGCCGGCGATCTCTACCTGGGCGTGAATGCGGTGGACTACTCAGGCTATCCAGACTGCCGGCCGGAGTACATCCAAGCCTTTGAGCGCATGGCCAATCTGGCCACCAAGGCTGGTGTGGAGGGTACGACCGGTCTTCGCATTCACACGCCCCTGATTCACTTGTCCAAGGCGGAGATCATCCGGGCCGGGATGGAACTGGGCGTCGACTACGGCCTCACCCACAGTTGCTATGATCCGGCCGGCGTCCGGCCTTGCGGCCAATGCGACTCCTGCCTGTTGCGAAGGGCCGGCTTTGCCGAGGCAGGGCTGGCCGATCCTTTGGACTACACCAATGAAAATCAGTGAGGTTTTCGCTTCCATCCAGGGCGAGGGCATGCTGGCCGGTGTGCCCTCCCTGTTTATCCGCGTCTCGGGCTGCAACTTGCGCTGCGTTTGGTGCGATACGCCGTACACTTCCTGGACGCCGGAGGGCACCGATTGGAGCCTGGACGCTCTGGTGGCCTGGACCGCCGGATTGCCCCAGTACCGGCACGTTGTGCTGACTGGCGGTGAGCCGATGCTGTTTCCGGAATGCGTGCCCTTGACGCGGGCTCTCCGGGCGCTCGGCCTGCACATCACCGTAGAGACCGCCGGGACGGTCTGGCAGGACGTCGCCTGTGACCTGATGAGTATCAGTCCGAAGCTGGCGAACTCGACCCCCACCGCGCCACCGCCGACCACGATCAGGCTCTT
>JBBQLF010000563.1:0-3564 GCA_038327695.1 Bryobacterales bacterium | reverse complement strand
CCCGCCGCACCCAGTTCGGCGTTTGCCGCCACCAAGTTCCAACTGCTGCGCAGATCATCTTCTGGGTGACAACCGTTTTTGCTGCAACCAGTTGCGGCTACACGTAGATGGCGGGTTCTGACGGTCGCAACTGCCGGATTTAGGGTAATGGATTTGGAGAATCGGCTTTCCAGCCATTTCTAAAAGTTCCGAGCCACATCGAACCGTTGCCAACGCTCGGCGCGCCTCTCCGTTCGCCGCGATCCTGCATAGGATGGAATCCTCGGAAACGACGCATACTATCCGTGAGATCTATCCAGTGCCGATTAGGGAACCTGGCCGTGTCAAGGCACGCCAGGTGTTGGCGAAACATCCAGGAATGCTCCGCACCAGCGCCGCCATCCGGCTCGGCGTTCACCCTCGGACGCTGCACACTCTTTGCGGCCGCGGCATCTACCGGTTCTCGACTGTCCCGCCGGCGGCCTGTCTCACTTCGTACATTCGCAGGTGGATATCGCGCGCCGCGCCGGTCAATTCCGGATAGGGCATGTCGGTTACGGTCACCATCCCAATGTTGTAGTTCTCACCGTCCTGCGTGCGTCCCACCAAAGGCTGGTCCATGTAGAGGAACCAGTGCGCGCCCACAAACGCCGGGTGCTGCAGCACGCTGGTCACGTAGTCCTGGAACATCCGTGCGCGCCCCGCCTGGCCGGGCGCCGGCACAAGCCCAGTGTGGAACATACCGCCATCCAGCGCACCAAAGTGAAACTCGCCGATGATCGCGGGTTTGTCCAGGGCGTTGAGCCAGTTCCAGGCATTGGGTTCGATGCGCTTCTGGTAAATGTTGAAGCTCACCACACCTGCAAACTCCGCGGCGGCCTCCACCACCTCGATGCTGTAGTTGCCGCTGAACCGGCTCCCCAGGTAGAGATGGTCTGGGTCGATGGCTTGGACGGCGGTACTCACGGTGGAGAAATACTGGCGCGCGAGCACACGCAGCATGTCGCTGAGATCCTGCTTCACGGCGGCATTGAAGGGCGCCTTGGGCGCCTGGACCGACTCCCAATCTGCGGCCGTGGCGCCCCAGACCCGGTTGAGCGCGTCCATCGTCCCATACCTGCTCCGCAGCAGGCCGAGCAGCGCAGACCTGGCCGGCGATTCAGCGGTCTTCTGCCCCAAAGCGGCCAGCGGCAAGCTGAAGTGCGATGCGTCCGAGGAGGCACTGCCCCAGCCCAGTTCATTGTCCACGAAATGCCCCAGGCACCACGGGTCGCCAAGCGCCACCTGCAGGTTCCACCGAAGCGCGCTCTGCACGGCCGCGGCAAAGCGGTCGTCGAAGGGATCGGGCACAGTGCCCAACGTGTTGAATCTCCCGCCGTAGTGGGTCGTTGTGACATAAGGCATGCCGCTCGCATACACCATGGAGTCAGACCAGTTGCCAATGGTGTTGAAGCCCCACGAACGCAAGCGGGCCAGCGTCACCTCCTTCCACACGCCGCGCCAATCGTCTCCGTATTTGCGGAAGATGTTGGCGCTATGGAAATCGTAGGTGGTTCCCGGTTGCCCGCTCGCGAAAGACGCGGTCCCATAGAAGCGGGCCAGCGGGTCTTCCTTTTCCGGCAGCCACGTAAACATGGAATCGCGCCCGGTCACGAAGGCCGGCGCGGCTACGCGCACGCCATCCACGCCGCTTGAGAAGAACAAGTTGCCATCCGGCGTCACGAGCCACCACTGCCCGTCCACCTTCTCCGTTCGAAAGAAGCCGGTCGCTGCCAGCCGTGGTCCACCCTCCCAGCCGCCGTAGCCATCCCGGCCGGCAATCGGCGGGCTGTCCGCAAGCGTCTGCATCTCGGCTTCCCGGCGCGCGGCGAAGTCCTCTTCGCCATAGAGCTTGCCGGGCCAGTCGTCGCCGGTGTATTGGCCGAAGCGGTCCACGATGTTGTCGAGTGAGCGCCCTGCGCGAAACCTCACGTTGTCGAGGATCAACGTGCGCTCCCGGCCGGGCGAGCTCATGAAGATCTGGAACTGGACAATGTGGCTCAGGTCGAGTGTCCAGGAGCCGTTCGAGCCAAAGCTGGTTGTCCCGGGCCAAACGGGCAGGCCCTTCATGCCGTATCCCTGGGAGTTGATGACAGCCAGGGGAAACGAGAATGTCCTGGTTTCACCCGGCGCCAGCGTGCTGCTGCCCGTGCGGCAGTAGCGCGTGCCATCGGCCCGCGGGTCATCATCGACGCGCAGATAGAAGGATACGGGCTGATCCTCTGGATTCGTTACATCGACGGCGATCTCGCCCCATAACCGCAGGTCCCAAGGCTGGGGAGACCGGAAGAAAAGGGCCGGCCACTGCACGGCGGAGAAGCGCACCACCAGCGCCCGTGATCCATCGGTGACGCCCTGGGACACCAGCTCAATCCGCGTATCGCGGGGTGCCAGCAACTGCATCTGTTCGTCGTTCTCGAACGACGTCACCGGCTGCGATTCTTGCGCGCGAGCGGACGGCGCAAGAAGCAGCGCGACGGCCGCGAGCGCCCGGCTCAGCGCCGGTATAGCGAGACTCTGGTTCATAGCTATGCTCCTCATCCTCCACGGTCGGATTTCGGTCACGGCTGAGTTCGCACGTCCTGGAGGCTGAGGACCTGCTTCTGCCGGCGAAGCGCGGCCTGCAGATCCCCGATGTCAACCTTATGAACCGGCATTCCGCCGCGGATGGCCAGCGCGGCGGCCACTCCCGCCGCATGACCGGCAATCATATATTGGGGCTCCATCCTGAAGGACGCGTATGCGACGTGCGAGGACGAAATCGCCACCGGCACTAGAAGGTTCGAGCACTCGTGGTATTTCGGCAACAGCGAACGGTAGGGTATCTCATATGGCTCGACCGGCATGCTGAGATAGCCCTCCATCAGCACCTCTTTCTGCACATTTGGGAACCGGTAGACGGTCCTCGCGATCCACTGCACCTCGCGGATGTCGATGTTGTATTGCCCCATGCCGATGGAGTCGTACTTGGTGGTTTCCTTCGTGAGATCGCTTTGCGTAAGAACGTACTCGCCGGTCATGCGGCGAGCGTCGCGGACGTACAGTTGGTGGGGCCAATGGCCGGTATCGATGAATTCGTCCTTCGGCAGCCCCCACTGCCTCATTTCCCTGCGAACCTGTTCGGGAACCTCAGATTCGTTGCCGAGGAAGTAGAGCAGCCCGTGAGCCCAACTGCGATGTTCTTCCCAGATGGCGCGCCGCCTGGCCGCGCTTGCCTCGATGTATTCCAGTCCCGCGCCCGGCAGATTGGTTGACACGCCGCCGCCAGCGTTCACGTCCGTCTTCCCATTGGGCATTTCCGAGATACCGAGGAAATCACCGACCCGCGCCGAATCACCGAGGGCCCGGAGATAGTTGCGAACGAGTCCAAACCGTCGAGCGTCATAGCCTTCGGGTTTCGTGATGGCCAAGCGATTGGCGGGGTCCGACGTGAGGCAGAGCCGGAAGCAGTACGCCTGAACCTTGCCGTCACCCTGGCCCGTGGGCACCACCTGTTCTTCAGGAACCAGATAAGGGAGCAGCCCGCCCCGCCCGTCCAGAGCGGGT
>JBBQLF010000562.1:0-3567 GCA_038327695.1 Bryobacterales bacterium | reverse complement strand
AGGCAACCAGTTGCTCCAAATGGTGGGCCGCGGGCTCAAAGACCGCTGCCGCGAGTATGATTTCGTGGCACGAATGGGAGGGGACGAATTCGTTGTCACCTTGCCCGGCGCCGAGGAGGAAGCAGTGCGTCTTCGCCGGCTGCAGTTCGCCGCCGCAGTGGAACAGGCCGGCGTGAGTCTCTGCGGCGAGAAAGTGGTCAGCCTCAGCATGGGTGTCGCCTACTTCCCCGACGACGGACAGACGGCCGATGAGTTGCTGGCGAATGCGGACATCAAAATGTACAAGGACAAGGCGCTGCGCAAGTCCTTACGCAGCTCGATCGGGCACAACACCGCCCACGCCTGGGCCTCCCCGTCCCTGGACTAGGGCCGTGACCGCCTGAATGAGTGCGCATACGCTATCACGCCCCGGTTCCGAGCCACGCGCGTCAGCAAGCGATTTCCGCCAAACGCACACCTGGGCCTCCCCGTCCCTGGAGTAGCCTACACTGGCGTTGATGGCTGGACCAGAACGACTCATCTCCGGACCCGACGGCAAACCCCGATGCTGGTGGTGTGGCAATGCCCCGGACTACGTCGCCTACCATGACACCGAATGGGGCTTTCCCGTGACCAGCGATCAACGCCTCTTCGAAAAGCTCTGCCTGGAAGGGTTTCAGGCCGGTCTGAGCTGGCTCACGATTCTCAGGAAACGGGAGGCATTCCGGCGTGTCTTCCTCCACTTCGACTTCCACGAAGTGGCGAGGTTCACCGCAACCGACGTCGACCGTATCCTTCTCGACGCCGCTATCGTCCGCCATCGCGGCAAGATCCAGTCCACCATCCACAATGCCCACCGCGCTATCGAAATCGTTAGCGAGTTTGGCACCCTATCCGCCTACCTCTGGAGCTTTGAAGGCGCCGGCGCCAAGACCCTCGCCAGCGCGCTGAAGAAGCGGGGCTGGACCTTTGTGGGCCCCACCACGGTCTACGCCTTCATGCAGGCGATGGGGCTGGTGAACGATCACCTGGAAGGCTGCCACGTCCGCGCCGCCGCGCTCGCCGCCCGCGCCCATGTAAAGTAGCAACAGAGGTTTTTCATGCGTAGTTGGATTCTGGCACTCGCCTGCGTCACACTCCCGGCTTTCCCGCAGAGCCCCGAAATGAAATGGGCCGACTCTTCCCGGCTCGGCCGTCCGTTCGCCAAAGACCCTTCGGTCATCAAGTTTGGTGGCCGCTACCTGATGTACTTCTCTCTGCCTGGGGCAACGCCCGGCACAACCAGCAGCGCGGCCGGTTGGTCCGTCGGCATCGCGGAAAGTACGGACCTGAAGAACTGGAAACGCATCGGCGAGGTCGCCCCGGCGGCGGACTACGAAAAGAAGGGCCTCGCCGCGCCACATGCGCTGGTGGTGGACGGCAAGGTCCATCTCTTCTATCAGTCCTACGGCAATGGCCCCAATGACGCCATCTGCCACGCCGTTTCGTCCGACGGTCTGCGCTTCACGCGCGATGCCACCAACCCCATCTGGCACCCCACCGGCGCCTGGACCGCCGGCCGCGCCATCGACGCCGACGTGGTGGAGTTCCAGGACAAGTGGTTCCTCTACGCCGCCACGCGCGATCCCGGCATGAAGATCCAGATGCTCACCGGCGCCTGGGCGCCCAAGGCCAAGGGCTTTGCCCGCGATGCCTGGACGCAGATCGGCGACGGCCCGCTGCTGAAGCCGGAACTGCCCTGGGAAAAGGACTGCATTGAAGCGCCCAGCGTGGTGCGCCGCGGCGATGAGCTCGTCATGTTCTACGCCGGCGCATACAACAACGCGCCGCAGCAAATCGGTGTCGCCACCAGCCGCGACGGCATGCACTGGACTCGCTCCAGCCAGGAACCCTTCCTCGCCACCGGCGCGCCCGGCACGTGGAACGAAAGCGAGTCGGGCCATCCTGGCATCTTCACCGGCAGTGACGGCCGGTCTTACTTGTTCTTCCAGGGCAATAACGACAAGGGCAAGACTTGGTACCTCTCCCATGTCCCAATTACCTGGAAAGGCAGCCAGCCGCTGATTCGCCCCAGGATTCTCGGTGTCGCTCACATCGCCATCTTCGCCAAAGACGTGGAGGCCTCGCGCCGCTTCTACACCGGGCTGCTGGGCTACCAGGAGGCCTTCGATCTGAAGAACCCGGACGGCTCACTTTCGCTGACTTTTTTCAAAATCAACGAGCGCCAGTACATCGAACTCTTCCCGGAGAAGGAAGCCGGCAGCGACCGCCTGAACCACATTGCCATCGAGGTGGACAACGCCGAGGCCATGCGCGTTCTGCTGGCCGCGCACGGCCACAAAGTCCCGGCCAGCGTGCCGAAAGGCCGCACCCGCAACTCGAATTTCACCGTGAAGGATCCCGATGGCCACGGCGTCGAGATCGTCCAGTACGAGCCGGACAGCGCCAGTTCGCAGGCCCGTGGCAAGTTCCTGCCCGCCGCCCGCATCAGCAACCGCATGGCCCATGTCGGCGTCATTTCTCTCGGTCTGGACCAGTCGCTGGCGTTCTATCGCGATCTGCTCGGCTTTCAGGAAACCTGGCGCGGCAGCCGCGATGGCCAGGTGCTCAACTGGGTCAACCTGAAAGTCCCGGATGGCGATGACTACATCGAGCTGATGCTCGAAAAGGACTGGCCCGCCCCCACCAAGCGCGGCAGCGCCCATCACCTCTGCCTGTTCGTGGACGACATCGCGAAGTCCAAGGCCGAGCTGGAGACCCGCCCGGCGCTGAAAGACCACACGCGGCCGCTCGAAATTCGCACGGGCATCAACCGCAAGCGCCAGTTGAATCTCTTTGACCCCGATGGCACGCGTAGCGAGTTGATGGAGCCGAATACGGTGGACGGCAAGCCCACCCCACCGTCGCCGGCCGCACCGCCACGCGCCGCCGCTTCAGTCCATCCGGCGGAGTTGCGCTGCGAGTATCGCACCAACCCCCTCGGCATCGACGAGACCCAGCCGCGCCTCTCGTGGATTCTCGCCGCCACGGACGCCAACGCCCGCGGCCTGAAACAGACGGCCTACCGCATCCTGGCCTCGTCTACGCCCGCCGGCCAGGGCGACCTCTGGGATAGCGGGCGCCAGGCGAGCGCGCAGAGCACGCTGGTCCCCTACGCCGGCAAGCCGCTCACCTCCGGCCAGCCCGTCTACTGGCGCGTCCAGGTCTGGGATCAAGCCGGTGCGCCCTCGCGCTGGAGCGATACCGCTCACTGGTCCATGGGTCTGCTGAAAGCCGAGGACTGGAAAGGCAAGTGGATCGGCCTGGATCAATCCGCCATCTGGCGCAATCCGCGCAGCCCCTTCCAGCAGATTACCGCCGCCCGCTGGATCTGGTTTGCCGAAGGCGATCCGGCCCGGCAGGCGCCCGCCGCCGTGCGCTGGTTCCGGACCACCATCACGGTGCCGGCCAACCGCACGCTGCAACACGCGCAAATGGTGCTCGGCGCCGATAATGAATTCTCCCTTCAGGTGAACGGCGTGCCGGCCGGTCGCGGCAACGCCCCGGTGCTGCCGGAGGTGCTCGATCTGATGTCCGCGCTGAAGCCGG
>JBBQLF010000561.1:0-3579 GCA_038327695.1 Bryobacterales bacterium | reverse complement strand
CTGCTCGTCCTGCGCGAGGGGCGGCACTTTCGAGTGGTCCTGGGCCGCATCGCCGCCAAGGGCATGCCCCACCGGGCCGGCCAACTGCACGTGGTCCCGTCCGGCATGTTGCAGCCACAACACTCGGTGAGCGGCACAGTGCGGGCTGAGTTCAACCAGGAGATCCGGCGGATGACGCTGCCGCCCTCGGTCCCCATCTACTTCACCGGCATCGCCATCAATCTGTGGAACCTCCGGCCCGAGATCTGCACCATGGTGATCATCGATAAGCCGCGCACTCTGCGGCTGAGCAAGGAGTTTCTGCCGAATAGTGAGCTGGAGGCCGCCTTTGGTCCCGACGGGCGCCTCGTCCGGGATCTGAAGATGCGCACCATGCCCATCGCGCCGGCGGGTGCTGCCGCTGTGTTTCTGGGAGCCAAGGTCCTGCGCCAACTGCTCAAGGCTTGAAGCGGGCCGCGTAGCTCTCGTAAACCCCGTCACCCTGGCGGCCGAGCCACTCTTTCGCCAACCCGGCCACCGTCTCCAGATTCCTCAGCTGTTGCGGCGTATTGTTCATGGCCCGGAGTTCCGGTACGATGAGTTTCACGCGCTCCCACACCAACAGGTGCTCCAGCGAGTTCTGAATGAACAGTTCGGGGTGCAGCACACCGCTGGCGACGAAACTGCACGCCAACTCCCAATAGGTGGTCACCATGCGGAAGCAGGCATTCGGGTCTGAGCCTATGGGGCACATCGTCTGCCACTGCTCCAGCGTCTGGGGTTTGCATTCGGCTACAAACCAGTGGCGGGCTTTTCGGAGCTTCTCCTCGCGGCGCTCTTCATAGAGCCGTAGAAGCAGGTTGGCGTCTTCGTAGGTGGCTTGGCGGTTCCAATCAATCTTTCCCATAGTCGTGATTCTACCTGCTTTGCTAAACTCAACAACAAACCATGTCTGGGCAAGATATCTTTCCACCCTCCCAAGAGTTCTCCTCGGGCGCTCATGTGCCGTCGATGGAGGCCTATCGCGAACTATGCCGCCGCGCCGAAGAAAACCCCGAGGCATTCTGGGCCGAGCAGGCGACGAACGAGATCCATTGGTTCGAAAAATGGAACCATCCCTTCGAATGGAATCCGCCGTTCGTCAAGTGGTTTGTGGGGGGCAAGACCAACGCCGCCTACAACTGCCTGGACCGGCATCTGGAGACGCGGGGCGACAAGGCGGCCATCGTTTTTGAGGGCGAGCCGGGCGACCGGCGCACGTTGACCTACTGTGAACTGCATACTCTGGTGTGCCGCTTCACCAACGTGCTGAAGGCGCGCGGCTGCCAGCCCGGTGATCGCGCCATCATCTACATGCCGATGATCCCCGAGGCCGTGATCGCCATGCTGGCCTGTGCGCGGCTCGGCGTTACCCATTCAGTGGTCTTCGGCGGTTTCTCGGCGGAGGCGCTGAAAGCCCGCATCCAGGATCTGGAGGCGCGGATCGTGCTGACCGCCGACGGCGGCTGGCGGCGTGGTAAGGAAGTACGGCTCAAGGACGCCGTGGACGAGGCCGTCCTGGATTGCCCCAGCATCCAGGACGTGATCGTCTACCAGCGCACGGCGCAACCCTGCGCCATGACGGCCGGCCGCGATCACTGGTGGCACGAACTGGAACTGGGGGTATCGTCTGAGTGCCCGGCTGAGCCGCTGGATTCCGAGCATCCGCTGTTCGTCCTGTACACCTCCGGCACCACGGGCAAGCCCAAGGGCATCCTCCATACCACGGGTGGCTATCTTACCTACACCACCAGCACGATGAAATGGGTCTTCGATTTGAAGGAAGACGACGTGTACTGGTGCACCGCCGACGTCGGCTGGGTGACGGGCCACAGCTACCTGGTGTATGGTCCGCTGTCGGCCGGCGCGACGTGCGTGATCTATGAGGGTTCGCCGGACTTTCCCGCCTGGGACCGTTGGTGGGCCATCATCGCCCGCACCCGGGCGACTATCCTCTATACCTCGCCGACGGCCATCCGCGCTCTGATCAAACAGGGCGAGGAACTGCCCAACAAACACGACTTGTCCTCGCTGCGGCTGCTGGGCTCAGTGGGCGAGCCGATTAATCCGGCGGCGTGGGAATGGTACCACCGGGTGGCCGGCAAGAACCGCTGCCCGATTGTGGATACCTGGTGGCAGACGGAAACGGGCGGCATCATGATTGCGCCGATGCCGGGCGCGGTACCGCTGAAGCCCGGCTCCGGCACGCTGCCGATGCCCGGCATTCTGGCCGAGGTGGTCGATTTCGAAGGCAAGCCGGTAGCGCCCAATGCCGAGGGCTTCCTGATTATCAAGCGGCCCTGGCCGGCGATGATCCGCACCATCTGGGGCGACCCCGAGCGCTTCCAGCAACAGTATTTCAGCCGCATTCCGGGTAGCTACTTCACCGGCGACGCGGCCCGTTGCGATGAGGACGGCTATCTGTGGATTCTGGGCCGCGTGGACGATGTGATGAACGTCAGCGGGCACCGTCTTTCCACCATGGAGCTGGAGTCCGCCCTGGTGCGCCACCCGGCGGTGGCTGAGGCTGCCGTGGTCGGCAAGCCGCATGAGATCACAGGCCAGGCCATCTGCTGCTTCGTCTCCCTGAAGCAGGGCAATTGGGACCACAGCCAGCTCAGCAAGGACCTGCGGCAGTGGGTGGCCCACGAAATCGGCGCGTTCGCCCGGCCTGAGGAGATCCGCTTCACAGAGGCGCTGCCGAAGACCCGTAGCGGCAAGATTATGCGGCGCCTGCTGCGCGAGATCGTCACCAGCCACACCGTCACCGGCGACGTCACCACGCTGGAGGATCTGGGCGTGGTGAACAAGCTAGCCACGCAGCACGACGAGGACTAGCAGGCTGCTGAAATACTCCCGCGGCCGCGTTGCGAGCGCCGTCCGGCGGCCGCCGAGCCTCGACTGATCCCGCACCAGAACGGCCGGCGCACCACCCAGCGGGGGCGCCGGCCTTTTCCTTGCTCCGTGCGCTCAGGAGGCCGGCTCAAACGGCCACACCACGGACGTGGCGACACCACCATCGACGGCGATCACTTGCCCGGTGATGTAGTCCGCGCCGGGGCTCGACAGGAATATGGCGAGCGGAGCGACATCGCGTGGTTCACCGAGCCGGGGGTTGGGCAGCACGGCCTTCAGCCAGTCTCTCATTTGGGGTTGCGCCCACATGTCGCGGTTCAGATCCGTGAGAATGAATCCCGGGGCAATGCAGTTGACCTGAATGTTGTGCCGGCCCCATTCGGCCGCCAACTGGCGGCTGAGTCCGGCCAGCGCCGCCTTGGTCACCGTGTACACACTGACGTAGGGCAGGCCGAGAATGGAGGTCAGGCTGCCGATCATGACCACCTTTCCGCCGGCGCCGCGAGCGATCATGCGCCGGCCCACCGCCTGCGTGAGTTCGAATATGCCGGTGAGGTTGGTGTTGACCAGCCGCTCATACTCTTCCGGTGTGTAATCCTCAAACCGCTTGCGGACGTTGGTGCCGGCAACGTTGATCAGGATATCGACGTCCGGCAGCCCGGCCACGGCCCGCTGGCGGGAAGCGCGCGAGGAGCATGCCATAAA
>JBBQLF010000560.1:0-3580 GCA_038327695.1 Bryobacterales bacterium | reverse complement strand
AGCCCAGCACGCCGCCGATGCTGCCTCCGCAGAGCAAACAATCCCACAAGTTGTTGAAACAAAGTCCCCCTTCGCCCCACCTCTACCGGCGATCACCAACCACCCCGGCGCCGCCATCGAAACCCACGTCCGCCTCCCCGATCGCCAGGCCCAGCACGCCGCCGATGCTGCCTCCGCAGAGCAAACAATCCCACAAATCATTGAAAACACGACGGCGTCGAATCGGCCAAGGCCGCTGGTTTGGGCCGCCGGAGCCGGTTCGGCCTCGTCCGGCTCCGCCCCGGACTGCTCTCTGACCGCCCACCACCCCGGATTCATCGATCCTCGCCAGGACTTGCCGCCCCCGGCTCACCACCCCCATTCGCCTCTACCTCGAAAATAGCCTCGATCACGGACCCTTCGGGCCCGGCCGGTTCTTTGACAACTGCATATTGAACTCACGCCGCGTGGACGCCCAGGGCCCCCAGCCATGGGGCCGGTGGCTTGGGGGGTGAGTCTCCGGCCCACTGGTTGGGAAAGTTCCTCCAGCGGCGGCGGATCCACCCCCAGACGCCACCACTTCCGCGGATGGTGGCGCATGCCTCCCTCGCGCTCCCGTTGCTGCGTTTGCACCACCCCGGACGCGGCTCCCATTCTCCTCGCCCGCTCCCCGGTTGCTTCCAGCGCACACTCCAACCCAACGCGTGAAGTACCTCTCCGTGGGAAACTGCCCCGTGTCACCGCCTGTTTCCACCAGATTCCCAGGATGGCCTGCCGCAGTTCGTACTCCCGCTCCACGGCCTTTTGCTCGCCGCCCAGGTTGCTCCACGCAGGCGGGCGCCAGGCGGCTATAATGTTAGTGACCACAAACTTAACCGCACGCAGCCCGCTTTGCAGTTTTTAAAGAACAAACAGAGACTATGTTGCGTCTTATCCAAACAGGAGCTGTGCACTCGTGAAACGCAAGTGGAAATGGATTTTGGGCGTGACAGCCCTGGTGATCGCCGGCGTTGGGATCTTCGCCAGCGTGAAGATGAGCCAGCGCGGCATCGTCGCCGTGCAGACGGGCAAGTCCGTGCGTCAGGATCTGGTCAGCCAGGTGACTGCTTCCGGCGAGATCAAGCCCCGGAACTATGTCAACATCGGCGCCAACGTGATGGGCCGCATTGTTGATATCAACGTGAAGGAAGGCGACCGGGTTCAGAAGAACCAGACGCTGGCGCGGCTGGAAGCCGTGCAGGCGCAGGCTGACGTCCAAGGTCAGCAGGCGTCTTTGAACTCCTCGCTGGCCGAGGCATCGGCCGCCGAGTCCGGCGTGAAAGCCATGGATGAGAACATGCGGACTGTGCAGGCCGGCGTGGATCGCGCCAAGGCCGAACTGGAGCGCGCCCGGCTGGACTATGACCGCTCCCGGCAACTGCTGGAGAGCAAGCTGATTCCCCGGCAGGAGTTCGACTCCAAGAAGGCATCCTACGATTCACTGGCCGCCAGCCTGCGCGAAGCCGAAGCCCGCGTCTCCCAGATGCGCGCGCAACGCGAACAGACCGCCTCGCAGCTCAATGTCAGCCAGCGCCGGGTGGCCCAGGTGCGGGCGACGCTGAGCCGCGTCAGCGACGTCCTGCAGAAGCACAACGCCGTTACGCCGATTGACGGCATCGTCACCAATCTGCCGGTGCGTGTCGGCGAGACCGTCGTCCCCGGTGTGCAGAATTCGTCGGCTTCGCTGATCATGACGATCGCCGATATGAGCATCATCACGGCTGAAGTGAAGGTGGATGAGACCGACATCGTCAACGTGAAGCTGGACCAGGCGGCCGATGTCACCATCGACGCCATCCCCAACCGTACGTTCAAGGGCCACGTGATCGAGATCGGCAACACCGCCATCCTTCGTTCCAGCGGCCTGGCGGCCAGCCAGAGCGCCGTTTCCAGCCAGGAAGCGAAGGACTTTAAAGTGGTGGTGGCGCTCGACAATCCGCCCACTGAGATCCGCCCGGGACTGTCGTGCACCGCCAAGATCATCACCGCCACGCGCGAGAAGGCGCTGTCGATTCCGATCCAGGCACTCACGGTCCGCCAGCGAGGCGATCTGGAGCCGGAGCAGAAGGCCGGTAACGTAAAGGCTCCCGTCAACGCCGATCCTATTCAGCAGAAGAAAGCCAAGGAAGAACTCCAGGGCGTCTTCGTGGTCAAAGGTGAGAAGGCCGAGTTCCGCGAGGTGAAGACCGGGATTACCGGAGCCACTGATATTGAAGTCCTCAGCGGGGTCAAAGACGGCGAAGTGATTATCACGGGCAGCTACAAGATCATCCGCACCCTACGCAATCAAGCTAAGGTGAAGGTGGACAACAAAGCCCCGGTCAAGACGGAATCCTAGTTCGTAAGGAAACGCGATCGTAATGGCAACAGCGGAACTGGCCGGGAAACTCGCCCGCGGCGAAGAACTCAAGCGGAACAACATCGTCATCCGGACGTACGACCTCTGGAAGACTTACGTCATGGGCGATCAGGAGATCCACGCCGTCTCGGGCGTTGACTGCGAGATCAAACGGGGCGAGTACGTGGCCATCATGGGGCCGTCGGGTTCCGGCAAGTCCACCCTGATGAATCTGATCGGCTGCCTGGACACGCCCACCAAAGGCGACTACTACATCAACGGGAACCTCGTCAGCGAGATGACCGACGACGAACTGGCGCGGATCCGGAACAAAGAGATCGGCTTTGTGTTCCAGACGTTTAACCTGCTGCCTCGCGCCACGGCGCTGCATAATGTGGAGCTGCCGCTGATCTACGCGGGCATCTCCGCCGAAGCGCGCATCGAACGCGCCAAGCACGCTCTGCGCATCGTGGATCTGGAAAAGCGCATGTACCACAAGCCGAGCGAACTGTCCGGCGGCCAGCGGCAGCGCGTCGCCGTCGCCCGCGCTCTGGTCAACGATCCCTCCATTCTCCTGGCCGACGAGCCGACCGGCAACCTGGACTCGGCCACCAGCGTGGAGATCATGGGCCTGTTCGAGCGCCTGTACGAGCAGGGCAATACGATCGTGCTGGTGACGCACGAACGGGACATCGCCGAATACGCCCACCGCATCATTACCGTCCGCGATGGCAAGGTTTCGCGCGACGAGGTGAACGTCCACCACCGCGGCTAGGCTAGTACACTGGGGGGAGTTTCCCATGCTCTCCTCCGTCACTCAAGAAGCCCGCTCCCTCTATTCGCGCCACGTCTCCGGCGCCGCCACGACGGCCCCGTTCTGGGATGCCATTGTCCTGACCGCGTCTTCACAACGCCAGGCAGAGCGCTACCGGCGGGAGATCGATTCGCGCCTGGCGCACGGCTTTCTGCCGCCCGCCACGAAATACACGGTGATGCCGGATCCGCTGGGCCGGCGTGTCGGCTCCGGTGGCGCCACGCTCCACGCGTTGTACCAATTGCAGGAGGCTTCCGGCCAGGACGGCCTGGACGGGCAGCGTATTCTGATGATCCACTCCGGCGGAGACTCGCGCCGCCTGCCGCAGTACTCGCTCTCCGGAAAGCTGTTCTCGCCCCTGCCTCTGCGCAGTCCTTGGGGCGAGGCCTCCACGCTGTTTGACGAGTTCC
>JBBQLF010000559.1:0-3596 GCA_038327695.1 Bryobacterales bacterium | reverse complement strand
CCCGCCGCATCCAGCAACAAAGAGGCTTCTACAACTCGCAAATCCCGCAGCCGATGGTCCGCCAGTTGTGCGCGCTGGACCAAGCCGGCGAGCGCACGCTGGAGATGGCCGTGCGGCGCATGGGACTCAGCGCCCGGGCGCTGAAGGTGGCCCGCACCATCGCGGATCTGGGCGGCGCTGAAAACGTCAGCGCGAAGCACCTGGCGAAATCATGGAAGAGCTCAACCGCTCTCAGTTTTTGGTGGAGAGTAGAAAAAGGGGCGGCTCTTCCAGCCGCCCCTTTCGTGAAAAACACCGATCGACTAGCGTCCGCGCCGCATCGCGCGGGAACCGAGAGAACAGGCCGTCAACAGCAAGCCGCCAAGTCCGATCAAAGGCAGCGGGCTGCCGGTACTTCGGGAGTTCGGTAGGGGCAGCCGCTGCGGGGGCCGCAGCAAGCGCGCGGGCCGGCTCAGCAGCGGGGGCGGGTCTGGGGGTCCGCTTGGGAGCGGGAGCGCCACAGCTGCGGCTTCCGTCTTCACCGGAGGAGGCAGTTCGCCAGTCACCACCGTGTTGGACGTCAGAACGGTTCCCGGCTCTTCAACGATCTTCCCGGCCGAAAGATCCGAATTCCAGTCCATCTCCGGCGGGGACCGACGGAACCGGTGGATCATGCTCTCTTCGAGTTCTACGCCTCACTGCGCGATTGTGTGCGGGATTCGGCCTTCCGTGACGGTAACTGGACGTCCGGCTGTTTCATGACGTATTCGTGGACCGGCAAGGACGGAGCGAGGAGCCTCATTGCGGTGAACTGCTCGGATCACCGGAGCCAGTGCTGCGTCGCACTGCCCTGGGGCGATCTCGAAGGGCATACCTGGCAAGTGAAGGATCGAATCGGAACGAGTATCTGCGAGAGAGATGGCACTGACCTGGCCCGGCAGGGTCTCCACCTGGACATGGCGGCCTGGACTTATCACGTGTTTCAATTGAGCTCGACACCCGCACCGTGAGACACCGGCAGAGGATAGACAAAGATCTCGCCGCGCAAACGGCGGGTAGTGCTCATGGCCCGTGGAGGCTGGCCAGGGCCCGGCACTCGCCATCGTTCTGCCCAAAGCCCGCTTCGACTCGCTCGGGATTTCGAGATTGACTCCTGGCCGATAGCTCAACCCGCCGAACCGCCGTATAAGGCCCCGTACGTGCGGTGGTGTGGGAGTGGAGGAGCCACGAGGCTTCCCCCTATCTCGATCCGTCCGGCTTGTCGAGATAGGGCCGCGCCTCTGCCCGGCGCCCGGCCAGCATCAGGGTTATGCCCAGATGCCGGCGGACATCCTGATCGGCCGGGGCAATGTCGAGAAGCGCCTTCCACACTGTGGCGGATTCGTCAAATCGCCGCTGCTTCTCTAAGAAGAGCGCGCGATCATAGAGGCGGTAGTATTCCATCGCCGGGCCGCCGAGGGTCTTGAGGCCACCGGCCGGGATATTGACAAACTCCGGCAGGTTCACCGCGCGGTTGGCGGCCGTGGAGTTTTCGATCAGGATCGGCGGGGTGTCGCTCCCGCTGCCGTCGATGTGAGTGAGGTACATCTGCGTGTAGGGCGAGCGCGCCTTGGAGGAGAAGACCAGCCAGCGGCCGTTGGGTGAGAAGCTGTGCCAGGAGTTCATGCGTGGCGTGTTGCAGTTCATGCGGCGGGCCGTGCCGCCGGCGGCGGGCACGATGTAGAGCTGGCTATCGGGGCGCATCAACTGCCCGTTGCGCGCCTGCACGAAGACGAGCCAGCGGCCGTCAGGCGAGAGCTTCGGAAACGTATTGCTCATGCCATTGGCCGACGCGCCGGCAATCGGTTCGGCGCGCCCGCCGCGGCCCTTGTCGAATGGGATGCGGTAGAGGTCGTAGCGGATTTGCAGTTCGTTGGGATCATTGGCGAACTTTGCCGGCGGGTGGCCCGGCGGGTTGGGTTCCTGCGCCGGCGCGCGGGCAAAGACCAGGGATTCACCGCCGGGGCTCCAGACTGCGCCGAACTGCACATAAGCGGGATCATCGGCGCCCGGCAACGGTTGCAGGAGGCCCGTCCCGCGGTTGTACCAGGCGAGCAGGCCGCGCGCCGGAAAGAAGACCTGCAGGAAACGGTAATCGGCGAAGTTGGCCACGTAGTAGTTGCTGGAGCGGCGGCCGGCCGCGTCTTCGCCCAGGCTGTCCACGGTGGTGACAACTGTCTCACCGCCGGGTGAGATCTGCGACATGAAGCCCACGCGGATCTGGCTCTCCAGGCGCCCTTGGGCGGTAGCCCATTGCACGACGTCGCCGGCGCGCACGTCCATTTCGGGCTGAACCTTGGCGATGAAATAGCGGCCCTTGTTGTTGCGCAGGCCGTCCAGGTCCATGCCCATGGACTTGCCGTCGCTGGAAAACGAGTGGCAGTTGGCGCACACCGGGAGATGCTCCATGACGACGCGGCTGGCCGGCTGGCCAACATCGCGCAGGCGCCATTTGACCAGCCGCACGGCATAGGGAGCCAGCGGCTGGATGGTGCCCGTCTCCGTTTGCGTGGGCATCAGCGGCACGTCTCGGTAGAAGATGGGCGCGCCCACCGGATCGGCGGATGTTTGGATGCGCACCGTCGCACTGGAAACAGCCCGGCCTGTGGCGAGGCCGGTCAGAGTCACGGTGGCCGGCGCGGCGGCCGACCCGCGCTGCATGGCGGCCCAGGTGGCCGGGCCGGGCTTCCAGGAGCGCTGCCGCGAGTCGAACGGTGGCGGCTGGTTCGACGTGGAGACGCAATCCGGGTCGATCTCGCCGGGCCGCAGCCGCGGTCCATTGGTGATGAAGCGCAGCGGCGCAGCGCCGGAGGCAAAGGCGATGTCGATCCGCCATGCGGCCGCCGGGGAGGCGTCCCGCCAGACGAAGGTGGGCGATGCGAAGTCCGGTGGGAACAGCGAGCCTTCGGCCGGGTACTCAATGGTCAGAGGCGGCGTGCCGGCCAGGGCCGCCACAGCAAAGCCGGCCAGCAGCAGGGAGAGTTTACCCACCGGCGATGGCGCCCAGGATGATGAGGGGCTCGGCGCCCGATTCGACCGCGGCCGGCAGCAGTTCGCCGGGCGGATCGTGGGACAGATCCTGCCCACAGGCGAAGTAGCGCAGCAGGGCCCGCCTCTTCTTCGTCTCGTGATCGCGGATGGCGCCACCCAGCACAGGGAATCGCTCCTCCAGGGCATCCAGCACTGCGCTGAGCGTGACTGGCCCGGGCACATGCAGATGAACTTCGTTGCCCGTGCCAGCCAGCGTTTGCAGATGAGCCGGTAGGATGACGCGGATCATGCCAGCGTTTGAACCTCAACCGATAGGACGGGGGGGAGATCGCGCACGATCGCCGTCCAGTTATCGCCGCCATCCGGAGAGGCGTAGATCTGCCCGCCGGTGGTGCCGAAGTAGACGCCGCAGGGATCGAGGGAGTCCACCGCCATGGCCTCCCGCAGGACGTTGACGTAGCAATCGGCCTGCGGCAGGCCGCGCGTGAGCGCTTCCCACTGGTTGCCGCCGCTGCGGCTGCGATAGACGCGGAGCTTGCCGTCGGGTGGGAAGTGCTCGGAATCGCTCTTGATGGGCACCACGTAGA
>JBBQLF010000558.1:0-3597 GCA_038327695.1 Bryobacterales bacterium | reverse complement strand
AGGGCGGGCACCTGATCCGGGCGGGCGGGCAGGATGGAACGCAGCAGCTTGGCGCGCTCATCGCGGACGGCGGTGGGCTCATAGACGGCGGGCGGCTCCATCGCCATGGTGGACAGGACCTGGAGAAGGTGGTTCTGAATCATGTCGCGCAGCGCACCGGCCTCCTGGTAGTAGGCGCCGCGGCCTTCGACACCGATGGATTCGGCGGCGGTGATCTGGACCTGGGCCACGTAGCGGCGGTTCCAGAGCGGTTCAAAGATGCCGTTGCCGAAGCGGAAGGCGAGGATGTTCTGGACCGTCTCCTTGCCGAGGTAGTGATCGATGCGGTAGATCTGATTTTCGTCGAGGACGGTGCACAGATGGCGGCTTAAGGCGGCGGCGCTGGCCTGGTCATGGCCGAACGGCTTCTCAATGATGAAGCGCCGCCAGCATTCGGGCCGTGGCCCGCGGTTGAGGCCGGCGGCGCCGAGTCCGGAGACGGTGGCGGCGTACTGGCTGGGTTGGATGGACAGGTAGAAGAGGGCGTTTCCGCCGGTCTGGCGGGTGGTTTCCAGATCGGCGAGCCTGGCCGCGATGGCGCCGTACAAGGCGGGATCCGCGATATCACCGGCGAGGTAGAAGAGCCCGCGGGCGAACTCGTTCCAGAGATCTTCATCGAAGGGGGAGTCTTCCAGGAACTCGGCCAAGGCCTTGCGCATGTTGGCGCGGAACTGATCGTCACTCATCGCGGTGCGCGAAATGCCGCCGACGGCAAAGCCAGCGGGCAGACGCCGTTCATAGGCCAAGCGGTAGAGAGCCGGCAGGAGTTTGCGGCGCGTCAAATCACCGTTGGCGCCGAAGATGACGACGGCGCAGGGCGGCGGGACGCGCTCAAAGCGCAGAGGATCATCCAAAGAGGGAGGAGGCCCGGACATGCGCTCAAGATAGCATGCTGCTAGAATCAAGGTGCCTGCCCGTTCGTGCGGGCTGTTTTCCCTTTTCCACAACCAAGCCGTATGCCGATCAAGCCGACCAAAATCCTGGCCGTAGTCGATGACTTGTTCTTCGTCGTGAAGATCAACGATGCCGCCAAGCGCGCGGGCCTCACCTGCGAGTTTCTGAAGTCCGCCGACGCCCTCGTCGAGAAGGCGCAAGCCGAGCGGCCGCTGCTGGTGATCCTGGACCTGAATGCGACGTCCATTGAGGCAGTGCCGCTGATTGTGAAACTGAAGGCCAGCGTGGCTTTGAAGGGCCTGTCGATCCTGGCATTCGTGTCCCACGTCCAGGGCGAGCTGAAACAATCGGCGCAGGACGCGGGGGCCAGCATGGTGCTGGCGCGCTCAGCGTTTTCAGCCAATCTGCCGCAGATTCTGAAGCGCCACACCGGGAGTCTGTAGGCGAGAGGCTTCAGCGTTCGGCTGAGGCCCGGATCTCGCGGAAGAGTTCGCGGAAACAGGCGGCGGCTTCGAGCGCCTGCGGGCTGGCGCCTGGTTCCCGTTGATAGGCCTTCCAGAACGGACCAAAGCCGACCCAGGTAGTCTGCAACATGCCGAGAGCGCGCTGAGCGACGGCGGGGGCGGCGTCTCGCCGGAGGGCCGTGATCTGATCCAGTTGGCGCAGGGCCACGCCGGCCTTACGCCAGGGCGCCGACACGACGGAGAGGCCCTGCAGGGCGAACAGGGCGGCGGTGGGGTGGGCGGCCTCGTAGTGCCAGTCATTAATCACGACGTCTTTCGGGATCATGGCGATGGAGGCGGCCGTGCCGTTGGCGCTGGCCTCCCACTTGCCGATTCCGGTGAGATCGGCGTCCAGCAGCCGGTCGCCCCAGATCCACAACTGGGCTTTCCTGGCGGCGGCGTGATCGCGCAGCGCCTGCACCTCTGAGGCGAACAGCTCCGCGCGATTGGCGCCCCGGCAGCGGGGGCAGGAGTCCTCGCCCAGGAGAAACACCTCATCGAGGCCGACATGGATGGCGTCGGATTGGAAGACCTCCAGCAACTCGTCCATGAGGTCAAAGACCACGGCATGGACGGCGGGATGGCGCGGGCAATAGCTGCGGCAATAGATGCCGTCATTGCCGGGATAGAGCCCCGGGGTTTCATCGAACTCCGGGTGGGCGCGCAAGAGCCCGAAAGTGGTCTTGGCCCAGGACTGATGCCCGAGGAGGTTGACGAGCGGGATCAGGCGCACATGGGCCGCGCGGGCGGCCTCGACCAAAGCCTTGACGTCGTCGCGCGACAGCGAGCCGGGGTCGGCCACCGCCGGCCGCTTCACAAACTGGTAGCGGTAGTTGATCTCCAGCACCAGGGTGTTGACGCCTTCCTTCGGCAGCGCCTCGCGAATGAACTGCACGGCGGAAGGCACCTCGGCCGGTGTGGGCGCCGCGACATGCAGGCCGCGGACCGGCAAGGTGGCGCCCGAGGCCAGACTCATCAGTGCCCAAAGGGAAACCGCGATTCTCATGGCCACGAACTTATCACAGGCCAAGGCGATGTTCTACCATCACTTTATGAGCCGGAAACGCAATGACCCCACAGTTGCCAAGCTTCGCCGGGAACGGATCCGGCGGCAGAAACAGACCGCGAACCCGCCGCCGGCGCTGCCGCCAGGGGCCGGGTTTGCCTCAGAGCGATCCATGCGGGATATTCACGCGCTGTTGGAGGGACAGGAGTTCTCGAGTACGGACGATCTGAACGCGAAGCTAATGGAACTGACGCGGGGGGGGCGCGTGCCGGAACTGGCGGCGGCGTGGAAGCAAGACGATCCGAAATGGCAGGCGCAGCAACTCGCCTATGACGCGCTGGAGACCGACGACTTCGAGGAAGCACTCCGACTGACGTACGAAGCGCAGAAGCTGGATCCGGATTGCGTGGACGCACGGCGCCTGATGGTCTCACTGCTGCCAGTGGAAGAGAGCAACCGCCTCCATCTCATGCGGGAGGTGATCTCGAAGGCGGAGGAGAATCTGGGCAAGGCGTACTTTGAGGAACACAAGGGCCATTTCTGGAGTGTGCTCGAGACGCGGCCCTACATGCGCGCCTTGCTGCACCTGGCGGAGTTGCAGTTGCGGCAAGGTCACACGGACGAAGCCATCGCGTCCTACCAGCGCATGGTGGATCTGAATGAGCGCGATAACCAGGGGATGCGCTACAGGCTGCTGGGCCTGTACCTGAGCTACAAGCGGCTGGAGGACGCCAACCGGTTGTTCGGGTTGTTCCCGGGCGAGGACGAGTTTACGGCCATGTTCGCCTGGGGGCGCGTGCTGGAACGCTGGCTGAGCGGCGGACCGGCCGAAGCGGAGAGCGCGCTCGCGGCGGCCCGCAAGGCCAATCCGCATGCGGAGCGGTACATCTGCGGAGCCAAGGCGCTGCCTGAGAATCCGCCAGACTATTACGGCATCGGCGACGAGTCAGAGGCTCAGGTTTGCGCCATCGAAATGGCAGGGGCGTGGCTGGCGCACCCGGAGTTCCGGAAGTGGCTGCGGGCGCAACCGAGGGCAGGGGGTGCTTAACCGTTTTGGGGATTTCACGTGTTCAAGTGAAATCGCTCCGATGAAGACGCGCTTGCGCTCCCTCACGGTCGCGGCTCTGTTACGGGCGCGTTTTCATCGGATTTGGC
>JBBQLF010000557.1:0-3601 GCA_038327695.1 Bryobacterales bacterium | reverse complement strand
GGCCATCGCCAGCGACGGCGGCATCCGCATTTTCGGCGAAGGCATGCCCCACCCGCGTTCCTACGGCACCAACGCCCGCGTGCTGGCCGAGTTTGTCCGCAAGCGCGGCGTGCTGACGCTGGAAGACGCCGTCCGCCGCATGACCTCTCTGCCGGCGCGCACCTTCGGCTTCAAGGACCGAGGCATCCTGCGCGAGGGTGCGGCCGCCGACTTGCTGGTCTTCGACCCAGCGCGCGTGCAGGACAAGTCCACCTACACTCAGCCCCATCAGTATTCAGAGGGTTTCGACTTCGTCATCGTCAACGGCACCGTGATGGTGGACGAGGGCCAGCTCACCGAAGCCCGGCCTGGAAAAGTGCTCCGCCGCCAATGATCTCTCTCGTCAACGCCTCCAAACGATACGGCCCCAAATTGTTGTTTGAAGGCGTCAACTGGCTCATTACGCCGCAGGACCGCGTCGGCCTGGTGGGCGCCAACGGCACGGGCAAGACGACGGTGATGAAGATCCTCGCCGGCCTGGAAACGGTCGATTCCGGCGAGTACTCCACGCAGAAGGGCATCACGGCCGGCTACTTGCCGCAGGACGGCCTCTCGCTGTCCGGCCGCAGCGTCTTCGCCGAGTGCCTCTCCGTTTTTGACCGCCTGAAGGACATGGAGAGGGAGATGGAGGCCATCGCCCACTCTCTGGCCGATCTGGACCCGGCGAGCGAGGAATACCACGCAGCCAGCGACCGCTACTCTCAACTGGACTCCGAATTCCGGAACCGCGATGGCTACGCGCTGGAGGCCAAAGCCGGCGCTGTCCTCACCGGCCTCGGCTTCGCCAAGGAAGACTGGACTAAGCGCACTGAGTACTTCTCCGGCGGCTGGCAAATGCGCATCGCGCTCGGCAAGCTTTTGCTGGAACAGCCCAATCTACTCCTGCTCGACGAGCCGACCAACCATCTCGATCTTGAAGCCCGCAACTGGCTGGAAGACTACCTCAAGAACTATCCCAACGCCGTCGTGCTCATCTCGCATGATCGATACTTCCTCGACGTCACCGTGAATAAGATCGTCGAGCTTTGGAACAAGAACGTCCACTTCTACACGGGCGGCTTCGAGCGCTATCTCACACAGAAGACCGAGCGCCGCCAGTTGCTGGAATCCGCTTACCGCAACCAGTCCGAGCGCATCCAGCAACTGGAAGCATTCATCAACCGCTTTCGCGCGCAGGCCACCAAGGCTAAGCAGGTGCAGTCGCGCATCAAGGAACTCGAAAAGATTGAGCGCATCGAGATTCCGCCGGAAGAGAAGAGCATCCACTTCTCGTTCCCGCAGCCCAAGCCCTCCGGCCGCGTGGTGGCCGAGTTTAGCGGCGTCCGAAAGGCCTACGGCGGCAAGGTGATTCTCGAGAACGTGAACTTCGCCATTGAGCGCGGCGATCGTGTCGCGCTGGTCGGCATCAACGGCGCCGGAAAGTCCACGCTCATCAAATTGCTCGCGGGCACCGAAACGCTGACCAGGGGCGAATACCGCCTCGGCCACAACGTGCAGGTGGATTACTTCGCTCAGGACCAGTACAAGGAACTCGACACCGAGTCGCGCATGTTGGACGATCTCACCAGCGTCGCCAACGGCAAGACCACTACGGAACTCCGCAACCTGCTCGGCTGTTTCCTGTTCAGTGAGGATGACGTATTCAAGCAGATCGGCGTGCTCAGCGGCGGCGAGCGCAACCGCTACGCTCTGGCCCGCATGTTGCTGAACCCGTCGAATTTCCTGCTACTAGACGAGCCCACCAACCACCTGGACATGCGCGCCAAGGACGTCTTGTTGGAGTCGTTGCAGGAATTCACCGGCACCGTCGTTTTCGTCTCGCACGACCGGTATTTCATCGACAAGCTGGCCACCAAGGTTTTCGAAATCGCAGCCGGCCACGTCGAGGTATACCCCGGCAACTACGAGGATTTTCAGTACGTGAAATCCGGTGCCGCGCAGGTCTTCGTCGCGGCCAATACCGTCGTCGAGACCCCGGCGGAAGCCAGGCAAGCCGACACAGGCAAGACCCGGCGCGTGAACCCCATGCGCATGAAGCAACTGGAGGACAAGGCGGCCGCGTTGGAGGCCCGCTCACAAGGTCTGGAGGCTGAGATCGCCGGGCTGGAAGAGCAGTTGCAGGGCTTCGTTTCAGCGGAAGAGACCAAGCGCCAGATGGACTTGCTCGACACGCGGCGCCGGGATCTGGACGCCGTTCTGGGCGAGTGGGAGCAGGTCTCCACCGAGATCGAATCGCAGTCAGCCTGACCTCGCCGTTCGCCCCGGCGGCGAGGTCAGGTCCCCGATTGAAACTACCTCTTCTTTTCCGTGACCGTAACGGGAACCTGAGTCCGGAAGGTCAGCAGAGCCTCGGCCGGTACCAGGGCAGCCGGTCCCCTCGTCGCCACGTCGGTCGCTACGCCCGCGCCGCCTCCGATGCCGGCGCCGATGGCAGCGCCTTTGCCGCCGCCCGCGATGGCGCCGATGGCAGCGCCTGCGCCGGCCATTATGCCGGTCCGGACCATGTTTTTCTTGGTGTCGCTTTTGGCCTCCTGACTCACGCTGCTTGTTTGCACGTTGATGGTCTGGCCGTCCCGGAGGCTCACACGAACGAGTGCCAAAGTCATCATCGCTTTGCCCTTGACCCGGCCTCCCTCGTCTGAGCTGACCACTTTACCCACCACGGAACTGCCGGTGTTGGCGAGGGTGGCGCCATCCACTACCAGGGGTGCGTTCAGAGTTGCGTCAAATTCGTTGCCGGCCCTGGCATTCTTGGTGGACATTCCGTCCAGCGTACGAACCGCGATGGTTGTGCCGGCAGGGATGGTCCACTGCTTGGGCGACAGCGGAGGCGGAGGCGGTGGAGGAGGGGGTGGAGGAGCGGCGGGCGTCGTGGCGGGGGCCGGCGCGCCAGCCACTGGTGTCGAGGCGGGAGCCGCTACAGGCGCGCCAGCCACCAGCGTTGCGGCCCCCTTTGCTCCAGCAGGGGCGGCCCCGCCCGGCGTTGCCGCCGGCTGAGCGGCCGCTGCGGGCGTTTCGGACGCCTTTGGCGTTTCCTTTGTTCGGCAGCCTGCCAAGCTGATCACGCAGACTGCCGCTATGGCTTGCAACTTCCGATAATTCATCGTGCACTCCTAAATTCCACTAGCCTCTGAGCCTTGGAACTACCGATTCTACTCATCAAGTCTGGCAGAGTCCGCTTCCGGCGCGCAATGGCCCCTGGACTGTTTGCGCGATGAGTCTGCCGGCCTTCCGATCAGATGCAGAGCACGCAGGATCGAAGCAGCCCCGCCCGCCAGTGACTTATCCTGAGACAGAAACCGCATGACGAGCCCACACTCCCGCTCTTCCGTTCTGCCGATCCTGTTCGCGCTCACCTCGCTTTGTTCGGCCCAGCCGAACCTGGACGCCGTCGTGGAGAGCGCCCGTCAGCGGTTTGAGGCGCCCGGCATCGCGGTCGCCATTGTGAAAGACGGCCAGGTGGTTCTGGCGCAAGGTTACGGCGTTCGCAAGCTCAGTGACCCGGCGCCGGTGACGGAGAGAACGTTGTTTGGCATCGCTTCCAATACCAAGGCGTTCACGG
>JBBQLF010000556.1:0-3617 GCA_038327695.1 Bryobacterales bacterium | reverse complement strand
GATGAGGCCGGCGAGGAGGGCTGCTTCCTCCAGACGGAGTTCGCGAAGGTCCTTGCCGAAGTAGACTTGGGCCGCCTCGCCAAAGCCGCGGACGGCGAAGCTCTTGCGCTGGCCGAGGTCCACCTGGTTGCAGTAGAACTCGAAGATCTGCTCCTTGGTCAGCTTCTGTTCCAGTTGGAGCGTGATCATGATCTCAGCGGTCTTTCGCTGCCACGTTTTGTCCTGGCTGAGCCAGAACATGCGGGCCATCTGCATGCTGATGGTGGAGGCGCCGAAGCGGCGATTCTGGGTGACATCGACCCAGGCGGTGCGGACAATGCGGATGGGATCGAAACCGGAGTGTTCGAAGAAGCGCTTATCCTCGGCTGAGATGAGGGCCTGGATCTGGACCTTGGGGATATCTCCAAAGCGGATCAGGCGGCGCTTCTCGCGCTTGCGATCAAACAGGCTGGTGATGAGTTCGGGATCGAGGAAGAAGCGCTGGCGCTCCGTATTGTCACTGCTGGAGACGATGCGGGTGACTGCGCCGTTGTTCATGAAGATCACACCAGGTTCGCTGGCGGTGTAGGCATCCACGCCGGGGAAGACCTCGACACCATCGGGGCGGAGGTGATACCAGCCCATGCGATTGCTGCGGGCCTCGGTATAGCCGCGACGGCGCAGGGTGCTGACCAGCTCGGCGGACGTCAATACGCCGCCAACGCTGACAGGCTCCGGGGCGGCGAGCAACTGAGCGGTCTCGGCGAATGGGCCGTCCTTCAGCTTCTGATCGATGAGGCGGGAGTAATGAATCCAAAAGTAGGCGAAAACCGAGACGCCAACGAGGAAAGCCACGCCGGCAATGGCGATCACGACCTTGCCGATGGGGTGCAGCAGAAATCGAAGAACGGCGGATGGACGGGGGACGTGGACGCGCACGGATAGGGTTTCTCTGCCCGCTATTGTCTCATGCAGGACTTGGTGGCGGTATTGAGTGCACGGCGCCTACTTGCGGTGGGTGCCGAGTTTTTCGAGTTCAGTCCAGATGTCCTGATGGGCATGCCAGGAAGGTGGGTTGTGACCGGCAATGCGGACCTCCGGAGTTTCCAACGTGCCGTGGCCGAAAGGGCAGATGGACTCAGTGCGTGGTGGGCTGAAGAGGGTGGCCTTGCTCCAACTGCCGTGTTCGACGGGCATGCGAAGGAGCGAGAGACAGGCGCGGCAACGGCGGCGCTGGTCCCAGACAATGAGGGCGACCAAACCGATGGAGAAGAGCCAGAAGGCGAGGATGGCAGTGGTCCAGGGCAGGTCTTGCGGGAAGCGCGAGACGCGGTAGCGGAGGAAGGGTTGAGGGTCGGGCAGCAGCCGGTCCATGGCGAGCCAGATCACGAACAGGAGCCCGGCGGCGGCTGTCATCTTGGCGGCGAAGTAAGCCCAGTACCTCATGGTGATGTCTATTAGACGCCGATGGGAGGGCCACAGTTTCTTTATCCGCGGTCAGGCGCGGAGTAAATTGCGGGCGATGAACAGAGCGTTGGCGGGCCGCTCGGCGAGACGGCGCATGAAGTAGGGGTACCAGGCGGTGCCGTAGGGGAGGTAGAGGCGGACCCGGTAGCCCTGATCGACGAGCATCTTCTGGAGGTCGCGGCGGACGCCATAGAGCATCTGAAACTCAAACTCGTGGGGCTGGCGGCCTGATTTGAGGATGTGGGTGAGGGCACCGTCGATCATGCGGGGGTCGTGGGTGGCGATGGCGGGATAGGCGCCGTCGTCCAGAAGCAGGCGGGTGAGGGAGAGGAATTGCTCGTCGACGGTGGACTTGGCGGGGTGGGCGACGGAGGCAGGTTCGTTGTAGGCGCCCTTGCAGAGGCGGATGGGGACACCGGCTTTGGAGAGGCGGCGGGCATCGGCTTCCGTGCGGTAGAGGTAGGCCTGCAGGACGGAGCGGACGCATCCGTACTGGTTGTGGAGGCGCTCTACCAGAGCGAGAGTGCGATCGACGTAGGGGTGCGACTCCATATCGACTTCAACGCGGCTGCCGATGGACTGGGCTTTACGGACGAGGAGTTCGACGTTGCGGAGGCAGAGATCGCCGCCAAGATCGAGACCGAGTTGGGTGAGCTTGATGGAGATTGTGGCGGGCAGGACGGAGGCGGCAATGGCATCCAGGGCGGCGAGGCAATGCTGGCGGGAAGCGTCAGCCTCCTGCCCGGTGGTGACGTTTTCGCCGAGATGATCGAAGGTGGCGAGGGTGCGTTCGGCGTGGAGACGGTGGCAGACGCGGAGCACGTCATCGAGAGTCTCGCCAGGAATGAAGCGGGCGGTGAGCTTGCGCGCGTGGGTGGAGGTTTCCATCCAGCGGCGCAGCGTACGCTGGCGGGACAGGAAAAGAAATGACTGCCTGAGCATCAAGGCTGACCTGCTTCCACGTTACACGATTAGGCGGAAGTGGAAAAATGGCGTGTCCGAAAAAGTCAGTCACAGCAATTTCAGGAATATATTTGGCTTGTTTTCAACGGGTTGACGATTTTAGGAGGCAAAAGGTGCGGAGTGAGCGTGTACTGTGTGTTCGGCGAGAGAACACGCGAGGAGATATGGCGACAACGAAAAGGGCGGTGAAGAAGACAGTGGCCAAGAAGGCGGCGGGGGGGCCGGCGAAACCGGAAGCTCCGCCGAAGCTGCGGAAGCGGGTGTACACGAAGCAGCGACTGACGGCGCTGCTGGACCAGATGCTGAGCCAATTTGCGGAGCAGCTGGCCGGGAAGCCGTTGAGTTACTCGGCGGGGGATGGCTTGAAGATGATGCAAATGCGGGAGAACGCCGAGCCAGAGCGGCCGACGGAGGTCAAGGTGGGTTGGGTGGAGGAGCCGAGGCCATGATGGTGCAACGCGGGATTGTGTACTCGCCACTGGAGTCGCAGGCGAAGTTCCACCAGTCTGAAGCGCGATTCAAGGGGTTCTCCGGTCCGATCGGATCAGGCAAGAGCGCGGCGTTGTGCAATGAGGCATTGCGGCTGGCGTATCTGAATCCGGGGCGGACGGGATTGCTGGGCGCTCCCACGTTCGCGATGTTGCGGGATGCGACGCAGGTTGCGTTGTTCGAGATTCTGAGCGACAGCGGGATTCCCTATGAGTTCAACAAGGGCGAGAACCAGCTGACCCTGCGGGATACCGGCTCGAAGATCCTGTTCCGGTCACTGGACGACTATGAGCGGCTGCGCGGAACGAACCTGGCGTGGTTTGGCGTGGATGAGCTGACCTACACGGCGGAGGAGGCCTGGACACGGCTGGAAGGCCGGTTGCGGGATCCGAGGGCCTCGAGGCTGGGCGGGTTCGCGGTGTGGACGCCGAAGGGATTTGACTGGGTTTACGAACGGTTCATTCACAACCGAGTGGACGGTTACGCCTGCGTGCAGGCGAAGGCGTATGAGAACCGGCATTTGCTGGAGAAGATCCCGGATTTCTATGACCGGTTGAAGAAGAGCTACGACGAGACGTTTTTTGCGCAGGAAGTGTTGGGGCAGTACCTAAGCCCGAAAGACGGGATGGTTTATCACGCCTTCGACCGCCGGGCCAACGTGGCGGAGGTTCAGAGGGACGAGCGGCAACCACTGCTTTGGTCGTTGGACTTCAACGTGA
>JBBQLF010000555.1:0-3624 GCA_038327695.1 Bryobacterales bacterium | reverse complement strand
GGTATTCAGGAGCGCCTTGAAGTGATCCACAGACTCGCAGTCAAAGCCGGTGGGGTTGATCACGCGCTGTCCGCCGGAGAGCGGCGTCCAGGCGGGCGGTTTCGCAGACTCTAGCTTTCGAGATGTCTCCCCAGGCGCGAGGATGAGCAGGCTGTTGGAGGCGACAGTCTGAATGGCGTAACCGAGGCGGTAGGCGCCGGTGTAGCTGCTGCCGCCGTATATCCCAGTGAGCGGCGCGAGCAGCCCCCCGCGCTGGATGCTGAAGTGGCCCACATCGTAGTGGTCATGATGCGCGAGCATATCGCCGGCCTTGAATGAGGCGTACAACTCGTCAGGATCGCCCCACTCGCCGCGGAAGAACGCGACACCCAGGGACTGCCGGCCGAGCAGCATGGCCTGTGGCAAGTGCTGTCGCAGCCATAGGTACGGCCGTGCGGCATCATAGCCGGCGGCAGGCCTGACCGAGGGGTCGTAAGACAACGCAGCATACCAATGCAGCGGGCGCCTCCCATAGGGGTCTGGCGAGAGCTTTCGAAAATAGTCCGCGCCCGCGGCCAACGCCGGATCGCGGGAGAGCTTGGCGAAGTAGTCGGCGCTGACCTCCCAATAGCCGAGACGGCCGAGGGGCAGCGAATAGCCTGAATCGCCGTAGGGCTCAAAGACGCCGTCAGGAGCGAACTGATAGAGCGTCCACAGACCGATCTTCCGCATGACTTGACGGATCTGAACTCCCGCTATGCGGTCCGTACCCGAGGCGGTGATGAAACAGTCAGCCGCCACTCCGTATGGGGCCGCGCGGTTGTGGATCCAGTAGCTGGGGCCCTCGGGCCAACCTTCGGAGAAGTCCAAGGCCCGTAGCGCCTCGGCGTAGTGCGCGGTGGCACGCTGCAGGTTCCGCTGCTGGCCCGGCAAGCCGCCGACGGCGAGGGCGGCGACAATTGCCCCGTTGGCCGCCTGGTTGCGGCCATGCCACATTGCCATCCCGCTGTCGTCGAGAGCGGTGAGTTCAGTCGACAATCTCTCCGCAATGCGCGCGGCGATGGCGTCGCGGACCTCGCCCGCCAGAAGCCGATGATGGTACAGCCAGTCCCAGGCCAACGCGAACGCCCAGACGTTGGAGTAGCTGCCCGAGCCACTCTGCGTGATGGCGGCATGCAGCAGGCGGTCCACGGAGGCAGAGGCAAATCGGTCCTCGCCGGTAACGATCCAACAGGCGGCCAGCATAGCCGGGTCCTTCGCCCCTTCCGCGGCAGCGATTGCTTTGTCGAAGATGCTGCGAAAAGCCGCGTCCGAGCGGTAGAGAGCACGGACGTCCTCGTAGCTTCGACCGGATCCGCGGTTTTCCGCAGGCCGGAAGGAAAGGCGCGGATGATCAGGGAACAACTGGACCGCTTCCACCTCGGGCGGTGGCAAGTACTTCCGCACCATTGCCCCAGCCGTTTGTGCTTGAGACGTCAGCACAGCGCAGGAGAGCAAGATCAACCCGATGGCGGAGCCCGTGATTTGGTGCATGGTCTGGGCTCAGTAGGAGATCGAAATGGAGTTGCAGCGCTGCAGGCCGGGGGCATCCAGAGGGTACGACGCCAGGTTGTCCTTGAAGTCCGACGGCCGGAGCGTCCGGCTGTGCTGCGTCTTTCCCAATGCCGTCTCGTAGTGATAGACGGCCTCGACGGGCGCGCGCAAATCCGCGGCCGCCCACAGCCGGAAGCGGATCGTATTGGCGCCGGCGAAGATCCTCGGAATTGACATGATGCCGTTTTCGAAATAGAGGCGGAGCGATAACGCGGACAGTCCCGGGCTGACCACCCGGCCGGCTTCGCCATCGACGGTGACCCGGATCTGGAAACGGTAGGTTCCGTGAATGCTGATGTCCTTCCCGTTGAAGCGCGGCCGGCCGAGTTCCATCTTGCGCGGTCCCGGCCCCTGCGAGAGAAGTTGCCAGGGCGACCACCGCTCCGGCTCAGTTGCCTTGGCCGGCTTCGGCGCCATGGTCCGAATCTCAATCCGAACACCCGTGCCCGTCAGTTCGGTTTCGAGCAGACCGTCCACGAGGACGTATGGGGACGAAAAGTCGAACGTCACCTCGCCGCCCAGTTCGGGACGGGCGGGGCGCAGGAATGGCGCTGTCTGCGAGTGGATGAGCGTTGTGTCTCCCGCCAGGGCATCGAGGAACTCTCCCTGAGCCAGCAGCGGCCGGTAGCGTAGCATGCCCCATGCCTGACCGATCGTTTTGCCGCCCGCCAGATCCGCCGGATAGCCTTCGTGTTGGGGCACAGTAGCGAGGTACGGCTTGGCCCGCCCATGGTTGGGGTCGTTGTTCGGCCAATTGCCGTCGTGCGACGTATCAGTGACTCGATAAAACCGGCCCGACGGCAGAAACGGGAATTCCCGTTGGGTGTGTTTACCGGCAGGCACATAGAACTTCATGGCAGAATTGTCCCAAAACCGCTCAATGGTTGTCCCACGAAGAAGAACGAAGTCCATGTCGTGGAACTGCGAGCCCATCTGGTACGCGGAATCGCCGAAGACGTTCTCCTTCGGCGCGCCGGCGGCCCGCCACGCGGCCTCTGATTCGTAGAAGGCCGGCTGCAAAAGCAGCGCGCGCTGCCACTCCAGGCCGCCAATTTCGAAAAATGGACGGCTCCGATTGCGAAACGATTTGTTGCGATGAAACGCCTCGTCTTTGCCGAGTTCCGGCCAATCAAGGATTCGCGCATCGGGCGAATCCCTCTCTAGCAGATAGTAGCCGTAGCGTGGATCAAAGGCTCCGTGACTACCGTCGAGCCGGAGGCGAAACATGGTGTGGTAGCCACCATCGGCGTGCTGCGTGATAACTCGCTCCGCGGCGAGCGGATCCCGCTTGTACTCCTTCCAGGCGGCCTCGGCGATGCGGCTGGTGGTATCGCAGTAGCCCCAGCCATAGACAAACAGGGATTTGTGCGCGTCGGTGACATAACGCTCCTTGCCGTAATCGCCCTCGAAAGCCTGAATCATGCCACCAACGGCCATGCGCGAAAACAGGCGTAACCACTCAAAAAACGCCTTCCCCTGGGCCGTTTCGGTGGCATTTTCGAGCTTTTCTATGCGCATTATGTCGCTGGTCCACGAGACGAGATCAGTGGATCTTGGCCAGTTGTCGCTGGTGACCAGAGGGCCTTTCACCGGGCGGGGATCGGCGCCGGAGACGGTAGCCCAGGCCAAGAGGACTGCGGCCGCTAGCGTGATGAGTTGGCGCATGAGGGTAAGTTTATGCGTTGTTCAGCCCGAATAGTCAAGCGCCTTACCGCGGGGCCTACCGTTGCGGCGCGGTTCGTAGCTCCAGGCGATGCACGTGACGGCGGTGCAACTGGAACGCCTGGTACAGCGGTTCCTTGCCGTAACGAACGTCCGGAGTGAAATGAAAGCTCCAGCTTTCATTGGAGAGAACGAGGCGAATCGAGGTGCCCGGCGGGGTGTTGGCCGCCAGGCTGACAACGCTGGTGCGTTCCTTGGCCCCCGCCCATTCGAGCTGCTTCTGCGCTTCCAGATCCGTGGTTTCCTCCAGCCATTCCGAGTTCGAGTAGACCTTGCTGCGGTACCAGTTGTTTTTGTCAAAGGGATCGAGGCCCTGCGTAAGTTTCACCC
>JBBQLF010000554.1:0-3630 GCA_038327695.1 Bryobacterales bacterium | reverse complement strand
TCTACCTGGTGGAGGACAACGGCTTCGCCATCTCCACGCCGGTGGAGTGCCAGACCCCCGGCGGCAGCATTTCCGCCCTGCTCACCGGCTTCCCTGACCTTCTGCTGCTGGAATGCGACGGCAACGACTTTCTCGATTCCTATCGGACCATCAATCATGCCGCCGAATACGTCCGCGCCGGCCAGGGCACGGCGCTCGTCCACGCCCACTGCACCCGCCCCTACTCCCACTCGCTCTCTGACGACGAACGCCTCTACAAGACCCAGGCCGAGCGCGACGCGGAAGCTGAGCGCGATCCAATCATCCTCTTCCCCCGCTACCTCATCAGCGAAGGTCTCCTCGAAGAGCAAACCTACAAGCGCATCTGCCACGAGGTGGATGTCGAAATCGCCGGGATCACCGATCGCGTCCTCAAAGCCGCCCCACCGCCCAAGTCCACCGCCACCCAGTTCCTCTACTCGCCCGATATCGACCCCTGCTCGCCGCGCTTCGACGCCGAGCCCCACTACACCGGCGAACCGCGCACGATGATCGACGAGATCAATCGCACCCTGGCCGAGGAGCTGCGCGCCAACCCCAACGTTGTCGTCTTCGGCGAAGATGTGGCCGATTGCAGCCGGGAAGCGAGCCTCGTGGAAGTCAAGGGCAAAGGCGGCGTCTTCAAGGCCACGCACGGCCTCCAGAGCGAATTCGGATCCCGCCGCGTCTTCAACACGCCCATCGCCGAGGCGGCCATCGTCGGCCGCGCCATTGGCATGGCCTCGCGCGGCATGAAGCCTGTCTGCGAGATCCAGTTTTTCGACTACATCTGGCCCGCCATGATGCAGATCCGGGACGAAATGGCCAACATCCGCTGGCGCTCCAACAACGGCTGGTCCTGCCCTGTGGTTATCCGCGCCGCCATCGGCGGCTACCTCAACGGCGGAGCCATCTATCACAGCCAGTGCGGCGAGGTCGCCTTCACCCATATCCCCGGCCTGCGCGTCGTCATGCCCTCAAATGCCATCGACGCTTGCGGCCTGCTGCGCACCGCCATCCGCTGTGACGACCCTGTCCTCTTCCTCGAACATAAGCGCCTCTACCGCGAGGCCTACAACCGCTCCCCCCATCCAGGCCCCGATTTCACCATACCGTTCGGCAAGGCGCGCATCGTCAAGCCCGGCCACCACCTCACAATCCTCACCTACGGCATGACCGTCCAGAAGTCCCTGCTCGCCTCCACCTTCCTGGAGCAGTCACACCCCGGCAAGTCTATCGAGGTGATCGATCTCCGCTCGCTCGCCCCGTACGACTGGCAGGCCATCAGCCACTCCGTGCAAAAGACCAATCGCGTCCTCATCGTCCACGAGGACACCCTCAGCTTCGGCTACGGCGCAGAACTCGCCGCACGCATCAGCGATGAGCTCTTCGACCATCTCGACGCCCCCATCGGCCGCGTCGCCGCCCTCGATACGTGGGTCGGCTACCACCCCGATCTCGAAGACGAGATTCTGCCCCAAACCGAGGACATCCAGCGCGAAGCCGAGCGCCTCCTGGCCTATTAAAAGCCATGCGCCGCGGACTCGCGCTTCTCCTGGTTTGCGCCGCGTTCGCCCAGGCCAACTCCTTCAACCGCCGTGCCCACCGCCGTACCGCCGGCCAGGCTCTCCGCCACCGCCTCTTCACCAGCCCGCTCATCACCAACCAAGGCGGCGTGGACCTCGAATTCGGCTCCATCTTCGACCCCCGTGGCGGCTACACCCTCCCCACCACCCTCAAGTTCACGCCAACCAATTGGCAGACCGAGTTCAGCGCCGGCATCGATACTGTGGCCAGCTTCATGGACGGCAACGGCAGCCGCGCCACCCACTTCAGCGACCACGTGAACCTGGCTGCCACCACCGCCTTCCGCCCGTCGGACAATTTCAGTTGGGCCTTCGCACCCACAGTTGCGGTCTTCCTCCGCGGTGATGAGGGCCTCCGCATCGGCGGCGCCCTTCTCGCCCGCTATGACCACGGCGTCAACACGTTCAGCGGAGCCGCCACATGGTCCGGGGCCACCGTCAACTCCCCCACCAACCCAGCCGGCATCTTCGACGTCACCGGCGGCTACGCCCGCAGATTCGGCCGTCTCACCCCATACGCCAACATCCAAATCGAACGCGCCAGCGGCTATTCAACGCAGTATTCCATCTTCGAAGGCGTCGAATGGCAGCTCAACCCACGCTTCTCGTTCGATTTCGGCGGCCAGCACTATGCCCTCAACACCCCACAGCCCGACCACCACTTCTCCAGCGGCCTGACCTACTCCCTGAGGTAATCACCGCCCCCGGTACTCAAACGGCGAACGAACCTCTTTCCCGTTCACCACCTTGACCAGCGTCACCGTCAACCGGTCTTCCGCCGTCCGCTCATAGACCAGCCGCGTCCCTGTCTTCTCCTCCAGAAACTCCGCCCGCCGCCCCACCAGACTCTTCAGGACAAACACCAGCGCAGCGTCTTTCTCCTCGCGCGCGGCTTGGCCTTTGCCAAAATGCCGCAGCATCAGCACCACCCCCTCGGCCCGCTCCTGGATCACGCTGATCTCGGTCAGCCGGATCTTCCCGCCGCTCGCCACACGCGCCATCCCCACCATAGCGTCGCCTTCCGGCTCCATCCAATGCTCTTCAATCGCACTGCCGCCCTGCGTGCCGCGCCATGCCCCGGCGATGAACCGCAGGTCACCAATCCCCGCCCATGCCACCGTCGAAATTGCCGCCCACACCACGCCCAGTAGCAGTCTGCTCATTGAGTCTCCCCTACCAGTGATACCAATCCGGGACACAGCCCTTACAAACGATACCAGACAGTGCCAGCTTTGCAATATAATACTGGCAGCATCAATTTCAGGAGGTCCGTTCCCGATGACCCTTCGTTCTTTACTCAGCGCAGCCGTGTTGGCCGCTCTCACTCTCCCGGCTGGTTTCGCTCAGGAGACGCGGTCCATGATGTTCGGACGCGTTCTCGATCCCCAGGGCAGCGCCGTCGTAGGCGCCATCGTCAACGTCCGGAATGCCGATACCGGCGTCTCGCTCAACTTCAAAACCAACGACACCGGCTACTACGAAGCCAACCTCCTGCTGCCCGGCAACTACGAACTCTCCGCCGAAATGGCCGGCTTCAAGAAGCACGTCCGCAAGGGCGTGAACCTGCCCGTCTCCTCCCGCCTGGAAATCCCGCTCCCCCTGGAGTTGGGCGGAGTGACCGAAACCGTCTCCGTCACGGCCGAAGCACCGCTGCTGGAAACCAGCGCCGTCAGTTCGGGCCGCGTGCTCGACAACAAGACCGTGATGGAGCTGCCCGTCATGGGCAACAGCGCCATGCTGCTGGTCAAGCTGACCCCTGGCATCCAGACCGGCGGCGTGAACAACTACCTTGCCCTCCACTCCAACGCCGGCGGCTCCGATTACTCAGTCGGCGGCAACATCGGCGGCAACTCCTGGTCCATGGACGGGTCGCCGAACCAGGGTCCAGGCCGCCGCGCAGCTTACCTGCCCTACACTGACGCCGTCGCCGAGTTCAAGGTGGAGACCAACAACTTCGACGCCTCCATCGGCCAGACCTCCGGCGCGGCCATTCAGATGATCTCCAAGTCCGGTTCCAACGAGTACC
>JBBQLF010000553.1:0-3645 GCA_038327695.1 Bryobacterales bacterium | reverse complement strand
GTGACGAACTCCGAACCCAACACACTGTTACCCATGTCCTCGGACTAAAGTGTTACCTATGTCCCCGAACGGACCTTTGGGGTACTCATACGCTAGGATCTCCTCGATTGGCCGGGCATTTCGTGACTCCTCCACTTTCATGTCGCGCACCCGATCCGCGCCAGCGTATTGCTATGACGCCGCTCCTCGGCGCACCACGGACCCTCGCACCACGCCACGCCCTGCTCGGCGCCGGAGCGGGCCTGCTCTTCGTTCTTGCCCATGAATCGGCCCAGCGGGGGCAGCAGGAAACGGAACCCCTCGCCGCTCTGCCGCGTGTAGGCCGGAATCGGTTCCTCATCTTCCATCGCCATGTTCAGCATCAGCGCCATCTCCCAAACCGCGATGCCGGTCACGCCGCCCGCTTCGATGGCGCGCAGGTCCACCTTCTGCCACGGCCGCGCCCGGTAGCGCAGCTCCTCGTTCTGCTGGTGAAAGCCCCAGAACGACCAGAGATACTCATCCAGGGTGCCGCGCTCAAAGTCCTCCCGGACGATCCTGTAGATCCACCAAAGCGTCCGCGGCAACCGCAGCGCCTGCCGCCATTCCGATTGCCGCCGCTCCACTTCCGGCGGCGCCACGGGCTCGTATTTCTCTGTCTCCACCCTGGATTCTCCCCGAGTCGTGCCTCAGAGTACTCTACACCCGGCGCACCCACCCGCGCCCGGCGTTTCACCGCCGACGCCCGGGATTTGATACCGTGCTTGCCATGCGCATCCTTCCCGGCTTCCTGCTGGCTGCCGCGGCCTTCGCCTCAGCCGATCAGCCTCCATTGACCATCTCCAACGGCCTCGTCGAAATGAAGCTGTTACCGCCCGATCCCCGCGGTGGCTACTATCAGGGCACCCGCTTTGACTGGTCCGGCCAGGTGGCCAGCCTTCGTTACCAGGGACACGACTGGTTCGGCCAGTGGAACCCCAAGTACGACCCGAAACTGCACGACGCCATCATGGGCCCGGTTGAGGAGTTCCGCACTGGCGATGCCGGCCTCGGCTTTGCCGAAGCCAAGCCCGGCGAGCTTTTCATTCGCATCGGCATCGGCGCGGTCCGCCGCCCCGACGACAAGCCCTTTCAGAGCTTCAAGACCTACGACATCGTCGACCACGGCAAATGGAGCGTCAAGCGCCATGCCGATCGCATCGAGTTCACGCATCGTCTCACCCTCGGCGGCTATGGCTACATCTACAAAAAGACCATGCGCCTGGTGAAGGGAAAACCCGTACTCAAAATCGAGCACGCCCTCCGGAACACAGGGACGAAAGCCATCCAGACCGAACAATACAACCACAATTTCTTTGTCATGGACGGCAAGCCCACCGGTCCGGAAGCCAGCGTGGCCTTCGCCTTTGACGCCCGCGCCACGCGCGACCTCATGGGCTTGGCTGAAATCCGCGATCGAAAGCTCGTCTATCTGAAGGAACTCGCCCCAGGCCAAAGCACCTTCACCCAAATCGAAGGCTACGGTCCGAACGCCAGCGACTACGATTTCCGTCTCGAACACCGCGCCGCCGGAATCGGTGTGCACCTCACTGGAGACCGGCCCCTCGCCAAGCTCGTCTACTGGTCCATCCGCTCCACGTTTTGTCCGGAACCCTACATCTCCCTCAGCGTCGAACCAGGCCGGGAAACCCGCTGGAACTACACGTACGAGTTCTACACCCTGCGTTGAAAGGCACGACGCAGCCAAAACTTCATTACTTCGTGCAGAATTCGCTTGACTTGTCCGGATATTGGACCTACTCTTATCTGGCGGTTTACTCGAAACTGCCGGAAGGGATGATCGCCATGTCTACCTGGATTGCCACCCAATCGGATGTACTCCACCGGGTCCCGCCGCTGGCCGTCTCCATTTTGGTCACGGACCGATTCTGCCACTTCGGTAGTTTCGCCCTCGAGTGTCTCGTTTTTCTGGCCCTTTGGTGGGGCCTGGATGCTCTCTACCGGCGTTTCGTGCGCTAAACGAGGCCCAGCCGCTGACTGGCTGGTGAACATCGATGAAGGACAAATTACCCAAGCCGCCCGCTCCGGCGCCCGCCGAAAAGAAGGCCACCCCTCCGCCCGACGACCCTGCGCGCCGCTCGGCCGAATGGGATGACCTCGGGCAGAACCCGGAAGATGCCGAAAAGCTTGCTCTGCTTCGCCTGGAGGCGCTCAGGGCTACCAGAATGAAAGACAAACCGTAGCCACACGTTCGACATCGGAGGATGCCCCCATGCCCAAGTCCAAAACGCCCGACTCCAAGACCAAAGCCCAGTGGAAGTCCGGCGGTGGCAAGAAATTCGCCAACCGGCCACTCCTTCGGGAGCTGGATTCCGCCGTTGATCGTGTGGAAACCGGCTCCTCTTTCGCTCCTGCCGCGTTTGACTCTTTCGACGCAGCCCCGGTGGCTCAACTCCGTCTGAACGCCCTCACCGCCTCTCGCGCCGGTGCTCCGGAGTCTGCCGCCGAGGCGGTGGACGCAGCCCCCGTGGCTCCGGTCCCCGGCGGCGTCAACTGGACTCCGCTGGGCCCCCTGGTCATCCCCAACGGCCAGACGTACTCAGCTGCGCGCGTAAACGTCTGCGGCCGGACTACCGCCATTGTGATCGATCCCACGGCGCCCCTCACGCTTTACGTGGGATCGGCGCAGGGTGGCGTCTGGAAGACCATCGACGGCGGCATGAACTGGGCCCCCATGTCTGACAACGAAGCCTCCCTCGCCATTGGCGCCATTGTGCTGGATCCGAACAACCCCCAAACCCTCTACGCCGCTACCGGGGAGGGCAACTTCAGCGGGGACAGCTACTACGGACTCGGCGTTTTGAAGTCCACCACTGGCGGCGCCTCCTGGACGCTCCAGGGCACCAGCGACTTCGCCGGTAAGCGATTCGGGCGGCTCGCGATCCACGCGGCCAACTCCTCCCTCATCCTCGGTGCCGTCTCCAATGGAGTCTGGCGCAGTACCAACGCCGGCACGGCTTGGACCCAACTCACCGGCGGCCTGCCCGCGGCGCCCGCCACCGATGTGGTCTTTGATCCCAGTGTCTCCAGCGGCGGCAAGGCCGCCTACGCCGCCTTCTATGGCAATGGCGTCTACAAGACCATCAACGCCCACCTCGCCGCACCCACCTGGACCAAATTGGCCGGTGGCCTGCCCACTACCCAGTTGGGCCGCATTGTGCTAGCCGTCTCTCCCTCGTCGCCCTCCACCGTCTACGCGCTGTTCGCCAACGGCACTACCGACAAGATCGACCGGTTCCTCGTTTCCAACGACTCCGGCGCCACCTGGTCCGCCATCCCTCTTCCCGGCGGCAACATCGGCGGCCAGAGTTTCTACAACATTCACCTCACCGTCGATCCCACCACGCCCGATATCGTCTACCTCTGCGGCATCTCGTTCTGGAAGGCAGTGCGCTCCGGCGCAACGTGGACCATCACCGATATCGGCGGCGGGTTCCATCCCGACTGCCACTTCAGCGCCATTCATCCCTCCAATCCCCTCACCATCTACGCCGCCAGCGACGGCGGCATCTACCGTTCCACTAACGGCGGCGCCAACTGGGACGACTCCATCAACCAGGAGATCTGCATCACCCAGTACGAGTTCATTGACGATCACCCCATCTC
>JBBQLF010000552.1:0-3645 GCA_038327695.1 Bryobacterales bacterium | reverse complement strand
TCATGGTCGCGGCTCTGTTGCGGGCGCGTTTTCATCGGATTTGGCGGCCCGCAGGGCCATGGGGGACTCCCTCACGGGCGTGGCTCGGAAGTGCTTTCTGGGCCGCGCCACTCCGTTGAAGACGCGCTTGCGCTCCCTCATGGTCGCGGCTCTGTTGCGGGCGCGTTTTCATCGGATTTGGCGGCCCGCAGGGCCATGGGGGACTCCCTCACGGGCGTGGCTCGGAAGTGCTTTCTGGGCCGCGCGTGAGTGAGCGGTTGGAACGGTTATTTCATGACGGGCCGCTACTGCGGCGCCAATGCCGCGGCCACGTCGGGGAAGCCGCCCTCGCGCGCCAGTTCCAGCGGGGTCTTGCCCGCCTTGTTTTTGCGCGCGCGGTCCGCCCCCTGCTCCAGCAGGAACCTCACTACGTCGGCCCGGCCCCAGCCGGCGGCAAAGTGCAGGGCCGTGGAGCCGGACTCCGTATCCGCTTCATTGATCCGCGCCCCCTTGCTCAGCAGCAGTTCCACCATGCCCTTCTGCCCGGCCAGCGACGCCTCGTGCAGGGGCGTGGAGCCCGTCGGGTTGCGGCCGTTCACGTCCGCGCCGTGTTCGATCAGCAACTCCGCAATCGCGCGGTGGCCCTTCAAGGCGGCGTCATGGAGCAGCGGCTTGCCGTCGGCGCCGAGGGAGAGCATCATCGCCACCATGTCCGTCTGCCCGCGCAGCACCGCTTCCCGGAGTTGGTTGGCGGCATTGACCGGCGCTCCTTTGGCGGCCAGCAGCTCCACCACGCGCGTGTGGCGGAAGCGCAGTGCGTCGTCCATGGCGGTGGCATTGGAGTTGTCCTTGACGGTGAGGTCCGCGCCGGCAGCCAGGAGGATCTCCGCCACATCCACATGGCCTTTGATGGCGGCGGCGTGCAAGGGCGTCTGGCCGGTCTCCTGGCTCCGCGTGTTGACGTTGGCGCCGCGCTTCAACAGCAGTTTGGCGGCATCGGCGTTGCCCTTCCACGCCGCTTCCTCCAGTGGCGTGGAGCCGGCGGCATCGCGCGAGTTCACGTCCGCGCCTTTGTCCAGCAGCAGAGCCAGCAGCTCCAGGTGTCCGCGATTGGCGGCCAGATGCAGCGACGTCGATCCGTTCTTGTAGGCCGCGTTGAGATCCGCTCCGTGGGCCAGCAGCGCGTCCACCACGCCCCGGCGGTTCATCAGCACGGCGTAGTGCAGTGGTGTGGAGCCGGCCTCCTTGTGCCGGGCGTTGACGCGCGCGCCCTTGTCCAGCAGCAGCTGCACGATTTCGGTCTCGCCGCTCCAGGCCGCGTCGTGCAGCGCTGTGCCGCCCAACTGATCGTAGGCGTTGACATCGGCGCCCTGGGCCAGCAAGGCCCGCACAGCGGCGATGTCGCCACCGCGCGCCGCCGTATGGAGGTCAGCCCACAGCAATGCCAGACACAGCGCGGCAATCATGACTGTCCGTTCGTCATCTCCACAGCGATCCTGACGTGTTTGACTTTCCCCGGCAACCGCACCACCAGCTTCCGCGTGCCTTCATTCTGCCGCTGCGGCTTGGCCGGCTGGGTCTTCACAATGCCGAACTCGCCGTCTTCCGGAGAGGCCAGGCGCAGGGTGATGGACTTACCGCCTTTGGTCAGCACCGCCCGCGCGCCATGGACATCCACGTCGGCATCGGTGACCATGCCCCACAGCACGTCGACCGGCTGCGGGGCATCGATTTCATCGACGATCTGCGCGCTCTGCCGGGTCGGCATGGACACTGTTCTCTCATGCCGCGCGAGTTTGCCCGGATAGGCGCCGGACAGATCAAACGTGACACTGGCCCGCTCCGCCGTCAACTCCCGGCGCAGGATCCGCGCCTCGCCCTTGGGGTCCTGATTGGCGCCGTCGATCAGCACCGTGTTGTGGGACTCCGTCCGCAAGCGGTAGTAGTTCCAACGCTGGTTGCCAAAGTAGGCCGGCAGGTTGTAGTCGTCTCCGCCGAAGTCCAGCGCCCAGCGCACGCCTTGTGAATCCAGCACGAAGCTGCCCAGGTCCAGGTGGGAGTGGTTGGCCTTGTTGTCCCCGCCCTTGGCGCCGATCCAGATGGTATTCGGGTCCGTCCACGAGCCGCGCAGGAACGCGGTCTGGACACCTTCGTAGATCTTGTCCAGGGGCCACTTGGCCTGCTGCGGCGTGCTGCTCCTGGCCGGCCACCAAACCAGATCCAAGGCATGAGCGCGCGGCCGCGACGCCAGCAGTTGGAGCTCCTGGCCCGCATATACCGGTTGCGCGAAGCGGCGGGCCAGCCACAGCGTAGCCTCGCAGGTATTCAGAGCGTCGCTGGCATCGGCGTAGTTGAAGGTCTTGCCCGAAGGGCCGCTGAAGTACACGCGAAACTCGCCGGCCTTGTCGAACCCCTTCAACTTGGACAGCTCAAAATCCTGGCCGAGCGCCGTTTCCAGACCGGCGAGAAAGTAGACGTTGTAGCGCGTGGCGTAATCCCAATAGCCGGGCCCTTCGTTCCAGCCTCCGTCCGGTGCGTAGGAGTTCATGGCCAGAGGGATGGACGCCACCGCCGCTCGCAGGATCTGCGCCGCGCGCCCCGGCTCGTCTTCGGCCACAGCCAGCGCGCCGAGTGTGATGCCTCCGTTGCAGACCTGGTTCCAGTTGTGTGTGGCAATGGCCCACCCTCGCCGGTTTTCGTAGACTTCCAAAGCGGGCTCCAGCCCCTTCTGCACGATGGCGTCGCGAATCCAGGCGCGGTCCGTTTTGGAGAGCGCCGGATAGAGCCAGTCATAGCCGATGGCAAAGGCGTGCGTCATCTCGGCCGTATCCAGAAAGTGGCTGGGGTTCCAGTTGGGGAACGCCGCGATGGCCTTCATTTCCAGCAACGCGCGATCCAGATATTGTTTTTCGCCGTTGAGCCGGTAGAGGAACGCCAGCGTGTAGATGCGGCCCAGCGCCGTGCGGCTTTTGTCCAGCAACCGCGGGCCGATCAGCTTGAACTCCACGGGCGGGCTGAGGAGGATCTTCTGCGCCTCCGCCAGCAGCCGCTCGTGGACCACGCGCGCCGCCGGATCCTTTTGGATCAGCGTCCGGACGCGGGCGATATCGGTGTCGAGCGCCAGAAGGCGCGGGTGCGCCGGGCGCAGCGTGTCGAGTGAAACCTGCGCCATGGCGCCCCCGGCCAGCATCGCCGCCAGGGGCCAGAGGAGAAGTGACGCGCCCTTGATTGTCATGGCTCCAATTTACGCGAAGTGCACGCCCTAGGGGTAACGCAATATAATCCTGCCCATGAGTAGAATTCTGCTTGTCCTCACCATGCTCGTCGCGCTGGCCGCTCCCGGGCAGACCAAACGCAGCATCACCCACAAGGATTGGGATGGCTGGCGGACCATTTCCGGCCAGACTCTTTCGCGGGATGGTAAGTATCTGGCGTACGGGTTCATGCCCCAGGATGGCGACGGTGATCTGATGGTCCGCGAACTCGCGACCGGCAAGGAGTGGAAGGAGAACGTGGGCGCACTGCCGCCGCCGGTGATCGCGCCCCCGGATTCCGAAGGCCCGCCGCCGCCGCCGCGCAGCATCCGCATCGCCTTCACGAGCGACGGCCGCTATCTGGTGGCCGGGACCTATCCCCAGAAGGCCGAGACCGAGAAGGCCAGGAAGG
>JBBQLF010000551.1:0-3645 GCA_038327695.1 Bryobacterales bacterium | reverse complement strand
AAAACCATCAATTGCTGCTGCATTGGATGAGCAAGATCGCCAGGAATCGCCACCTGCAGCGCTTCCGCACCAGCAGGTTCGCTCCACCTTCCTTTGATGAGTTCTCCGACAGCCGCCACTCCGGCTTCGCGTGCAAGCCCGATCACCCCTTGGAGCGGCTCATCCTGCGTGAGACCGCTGAGACGCTCGCACGCGGCGTACGCGCCCTTCCGCCCTCTCTGCACGAGGCATTCCAATTGCGCGTGCTGCACCAACTTTCCACGCGGGATACCGCGATCCGCCTGAACACCACCGAGATGGCTGTGCGAACCCGGCTGCGCCGCGCCCGCCGGCTCCTCCGGGATTCGCTGAATCGTGCACTGGAATCCGCCTCATGAAGTTCGCTTTGCTGCTCTTCGTCTCGACTCTTGCCGCCCAAGACCACGCCCGCTTCCTGCCGGCGCGGGACTGTGCGCTTTGCCACACCCGAATCCCCAAACCCGGCGGGGCCTGGCAGGATCAGGCTGGTTGGATTGGCCCCTCGCACCTCTGGCAGAATTCGATGATGGCCCACGCCGCGCAGGACCCTTACTGGCGCGCCAAAATCGCCTATGAGGCCGCGTTGGCTCCGTCAGAAAAGGCTGTGATCGAGGACAAGTGCCTGCGCTGCCATGCCCCTGCCGATCAATATCCCAAGCGGGCTGGCAACGGGCATCTCGCCCTGTCCGAGGTCACGGATTTGGGCCGCGAGGGCGTGACGTGCACCGTATGCCACCAGATTGAGGCCGCCGGACTTGGGCGCGCTGCGTCCTTCACCGGCTCCTTCCAGATCGGCACGAAGGACCGCATTTACGGACCTTTCCCGGAGCCGTTCACGATGCCGATGCTGCACCACACGGGCTTCACCGCTACGGAGGCAGGTCATATCCGGGAGTCCGCCCTGTGTGGTACATGCCACACCGTCATCACGCACCCGCGTGGCGGCGCAGGCGATTTCATCGAACAGGCGCCGTTCCTGGAATGGCTCGCGAGCGAGTATCCACAAAAGGGGGCCACCTGCCAGAGCTGCCACATGCCCGCACTCGACGCGCCGCAGTTCATCGCCCACAGACCGCCCGGCGGCGCGTTTCCGCCGACGTCGCCGCGCTCACCATTTGGCCAGCATCTGTTCGCTGGCGGCAACGCGCTGATCCCTGCGGTGCTTGGCAATCCGGAGATGGAATCGCGCGCCAGGCAGCAACTGGGCCGCGCCTTGCGGCTGGACGTGCACGCCCGGCGGGACGGCGGCGAGACGATTGTGACGGCAACGGTGACGAATCTCACCGGTCACAAACTGCCGACCGCGTACCCGAGCCGGCGCCTGTGGTTGCATGTGCGCGCTACCGGCCCGGGGGGCAAAGTCGTGTTCGAATCGGGCGCCTGGAACTCAGCCGGCGCCAGCCTCAGCGGCGATACCGGGCCCGCGCTGTTTGAGGCCGAATACGCCGACGCCCAGGGCCGTCCGACGGTTTCGCTACTCCAGGCTGCGAGCTACCGCAAGGACACACGCATACCGCCTGCCGGCTTTCGGCTGGAGCGGCTCCAGGAGGCCGGGTTGCGCGGCTTCGACATCGCTTCGGCCGGCGTGCCCGCTGGCATGGAGCTCCGCCCCGGTTCGGCAACCGTGACTTACCGCATACCCTCTGACAGCCCGCTCCAGTTGGTGGTGGAAGCTCTTTTCCAGACGGTCAAGCCGAGCCATGAGTTGCCGGCGTTTCAGATCCCCTCGAAGTTCGCCGGCCCCGTCACCATGGCGACAGCCCACGCCAGCCTGCCCTGATCGATCCGCCCTGCAAGTCCTGCGCACCCGCCACCCCTGCGCTGTGCAGGCCTTGCAGCCAATCCACTGCCAAGCGATCTAACTGATTGATTCCATTACGCTTCCCCGTCTGGCCAGTCGCTTGCACCTCTCACTGCAGGAGACAACACCATGAAACGGACCCTCTCAATCATCCTCGCGGCGGCCTTCACACTGGCCACTGCTTCCGCTCAATTCGTCGCCAATGGCAACAGCGGCTATGGACCTAAGGACGGCACAGGCTACGGCGCAACGTCTGGCAGGGGTAATGGCCCCAAGGACGGCACGGGCTACGGCGCAAAGTCCGGCAGGGGCAACGGCTCGGGCACATGCGACCAGACCGGACCCAAGGGTAGCCAGCGCGGCGGCCAGAGCCGCGGAGGCCGCCGTTAGTACTCGCCCACAAGCAAGTCAAGGAAGAAGAGAATCAACTGACATGGCACTCACTCAGATCGAAACCCGCCCGGCTAAGAACCTCTGGTATCGGTCACCTCGAGTGATCCGTCACGGCGTGATGATCTTCTTCTTCCTCTTTCTACTCCACGCCGCCTATGACCATCAGGTGCAAGGCGGTGGTCCAAAGGGTTCACCGTCGATTGAAGCTTACTGCCCCTTCGGCGGCATCGAGAACCTCTATCAGTTCCTCACCACGGGAGGCTTCATTCGCCACATTGAGCCCTCCGCCATGATCCTGTTGGGCGCAGTAATGCTGCTCACGTTGATCTTCAGCCGCGGATTCTGTGGTTGGATTTGTCCCTTCGGGAGTGTGCAGGAGTGGCTCGGCCTGCTAGGCCGCAAGCTATTCGGCAAACGCTACAACCCCACCGGGCCGTGGGAAAGACGGCTGCGCTACTTGAAATACGTGGTCCTCGCTGTCATCGTTGTTTTCACCTGGCGACTCGGTACGCTCGTGTTCCGCCCCTACGATCCGTTCCTCGCTTTTTTCCACCTCGGCAACGGTCTGAGCGAGATGCCCTATGCTTACGCCGCGCTGGGTGGCGTGCTGCTGGGCTCGCTGAAGTACGAGCGGTTCTTCTGCCGGTACGCCTGTCCACTTGGAGCCGTCATCGGCATCACGGGCAAGTTGGGCCTGACCAAGATCGTGCGGAGCGACGAAGGCTGTAAGGGCTGCAACCTCTGCCAGAAGAAGTGCTTCGCGCACATTGATTTCCTCTCGACGAACACAATCAAGGACGCGGAGTGCAACCACTGCATGGACTGCGTTGTGCACTGCCCCAAGCCCAACGTACTGTCGCTGAAGGGAGCGGGCTGGAACTTCTCGCACGGCGCCTATGCCGCGATGCTGGTGGTCGGGTTGTTTATGACGATCGGACTCAGCCAGGTGTGGGGCAAGTGGCGGACTCAGCCGGTGATGGTCGCCTACACCAACGCGGCAGGAAAGCTGGACCCCGGCCAGATTCGCGGTTGGATGTCGCTGGCCGACATCAGTAGCGGCTACGGGATTCCCTTGCCCGCGCTTTACGCCGCGGCAAAACTGCCAGCGCCGGTGGATCCGGCAACACGGCTCAACCAGGTCTCCAAGAACTACAAACTCGCCTTTGAGCCCGATGCCATTCGTGACGTGGTGGCCGGATTTCTGAGCGAAACGCCGGCCCCAAAGAAACCCCAAGCCCAGACTGGCCAATCTCACACTGGGGGTGACGCTGAGGTCAAGGGCTTCATGACCCTGAACGAGATTGCCCGGAAGACCGGCGTCCCAGCCGGTTACATCCTCAAGCAGCTTCAAATCAAGGAGTCTGTGGATGGGGCCCAACCCATTCGGGAGTGGATGCACGCACGCGGAAAGTCAATCCAGGACGTGCGGGACG
>JBBQLF010000550.1:0-3670 GCA_038327695.1 Bryobacterales bacterium | reverse complement strand
CAACTGCCAGCCCAGAGGTTCCTCGCGGCCGGATGAGTAGTTCATAACGGGCATGGCACCGTCCCGTTTCCACGCGGCCACCCGCTCTGGCCCAAGGCTTTCAGCCCAGAGGCGGGCGAAGCCGAAAGCGGGCGCCAACAGGACCAGGCGCTCCACCTCCGGGTGCCTGGCGGCGTAAAGCGCGGCGAGGTAGCCACCGAGGCTGGAACCGATGATTGAGACGGAGCGGCCGCCGGCCGCGCGTTCCACGACGGCGAGCTGGCCACTGAGTGTGAGGCCGGAAAAACTGCCAGCGGTGAGGTCCGGGACCAGCAACTCGACACCGGCGGCGAGGAACCGCTGCCGGAACAAAAGGGCCTTGGTGGAGGCTGGAGAGGATGCAAAGCCGTGAAGATAAAGGACCTGAGGCATAGTAACTGGTATTGTAGCGGACTGATCGCGCCCGAGATTCTCGGGGGCTGCGTTGCAAATTCAAGACACCCTCTGTAGAATCGGATCTTTGTGGACTCTTTTGGAGGTCTCATGTCCGTTGAACAGAAAGTAAAGCAGATCATCGTCGAGCAGTTGGGTGTGGACGAGGCACAGGTGGAAAACACCGCATCCTTCGTCGACGACTTGGGCGCCGACTCGCTCGACATCGTAGAACTCGTCATGGCGTTTGAAGAGGCGTTCGACCTCGACATTCCCGACGAAGACGCCGAGAAGATTCAGACTGTGCAGAACGCCGTCGAATACATCGACGCCAAGAAGAAGTAGCCGTTCCAACGGCGTTGATGAATCAGACTCGATTCTTTCCGGGAGAACATCATTGAAACGCAGGGTGGTAGTTACCGGCGTAGGACTCCTCTCGGCTCTTGGTCACACCGCCGAGGAGACCTGGGCCGCGGTCCGCGCGTCGAAGAACGGCGTCGGGCCGATCACGCAGTTTGACGCGACTGAATTCAGCTCGCGGATCGCCGCTGAAGTGAAGAACTTCGATCCCCTTCAGTTCATCGACCGGAAGGAAGTGAAGAAGGTCGGGCGCTTCATTCAGTTTGCGATCGCCGCCGCAGAGGATGCCATGAAGTCGTCCGGGCTTCAGGTGACGCCCGACATCGCGGAGATGGTCGGCGTTTACATCGGCAGTGGCATCGGGGCGTTTGAGGTGATTGAACGCGAGCACAAGATTCTGCTGGAGAAGGGGCCGAGCCGGATCTCGCCGTTCTTCATTCCGGCGACCATTGTGAACTTGGCCTCGGGCAACGTGTCGATCCGCACAGGGGCTAAGGGGCCGAACTCCGCCACCTCTACTGCCTGTACGACGAGCGCGCACTGCATCGGCGATTCTTTCCGCCTGATCCAGTGGGGCTACGCCGACGCCATGATCTGCGGCGGCGCCGAGGCATGCATCACGCCGATGGGTGTGGGCGGGTTTGCCGCGCTGCGGGCGCTTTCCACGCGCAACGACGAGCCGGAAAAGGCTTGCCGTCCGTGGGACAAAGATCGCGACGGCTTCATCATCGGTGAAGGTGCGGGCATACTGATCGTCGAAGAGTTGGAGTTTGCCAAGCGGCGCGGCGCGCCGATTCTGGCGGAGATTATCGGCTACGGCATGTCCGGCGACGCCTACCACATCACCGCTCCTTCCGAGGATGGCGATGGGGCGTACCGCGTCATGCGCAATGCAATCAAGGACGCCGGTCTGCAGCCGAATCAGATTGACTACGTCAACGCGCACGGGACGTCTACTCCGGTGGGAGACATCATCGAATGCACGGCGATTAAACGCACGTTTGGCGAGCATTCGTCCAAGGTGGCGGTTTCCTCGACGAAGTCGATGACAGGCCATCTGTTGGGCGGCGCCGGCGGGATGGAAGCGGGCCTAACGGTTCTGGGCATCCGGGATCAGATCGCTCCGCCCACCATCAACCTGGACAACGTGGATCCGGCGTGCGCTGACCTGGACCTCGTGCCGCACACTGCGCGGCCGATGAAACTCGACTATGCGCTGTCGAATTCGTTTGGGTTTGGCGGGACGAACGGCAGTTTGATTTTCAAACGCTACACGGAGTAGCGCGCCGCTTGAGGTGGCCCGATGAGAATCCTTGTCGCCCTGAAACAGGTGCCCGCGCGCGATTCGCAGATCCGAATCAGCGCCGGCGGGCGCTGGCTGGATGAATCCGATCTATCGTACGAAATCAACGAGCCGGACGCCTACGCTCTAGAGGCGGCGCTGCAGTTGCGGGAGCAGCACGGCGGCGAGGTGATTGTGCTGTGCGCCGGGCCGGAGCGGGCGGCGTCATCGATTCGCGAGGCGCTGGCCAAGGGGGCCGACCGGGCGATTCACATCGCGGAAGATGACCTGGGTTCCTACGATACGCTCAGCCTGGGACGGTTGCTGGTGGCAGCGGCACAGACCGAAGCGCCGGATCTGATCCTCACGGGGCTGCAGTCCGACGATTTGGGTGGCGGGCAGACGGGCGTTGTGATGGCGGAGTTATCGGGTGCGCCGCACGCGACGATCATCATGGCCGTGGAGGTGCAGGGCGGGGCCCTGCGCGTGAAGCGGGAACTGGAGAACGGGTTCTTTCAGTATGTGTCGATGCCGCTGCCGGCGGTGCTGACCATCCAGAGCGGAATCAACAAGCTGCGCTACGCCACCCTGATGGGGATCAAGAAGGCCAAGACGAAAGAGGTGCGGCGGTTGACCGCGGCGGAGTTGGGGGTGGGTCCCGCGCCGACGGTGGCGCTGCAGAGCGTGGCGGCGCCGCGGAGAAGCAAGCAGACGCAGATGCTGACAGGCACGCCGGCCGAGCAGGCAGCGCAACTGGTGGACAAGCTCCGGCGCGAAGCGAGGGCTCTATGAGCGGCATTCTGGTCATCACGGAACAGGGCGGCGGCTCCTGGCACAAGATGTCGTTCGAGACGCTCGCGGCGGGCCAGCAGATGGGCCGCGAGCTGGGCTTGGCAGTGCACGCGTGTGTGATGGGCGGGGCGTTGGCGGGCGAGCTGTGCGGCTATGAGCTAAGCTCTGTGATTGTGCTGGAGCACCCGCTGCTGGCGGAGTACACGGCGGACGGGGCGACGGCGGCACTGGCGGAGCTGGTGGCGGCGCTGCGGCCGGACTATGTGTTGTTCCCGCATACGTATCAGGTGCGCGACTATGCCCCGAAGCTGTCCACGCGATGCGGGCGGGCGTTGATCAGCGATGCGATCGGGTACCGCGTGGCGGACGGGGCGGTGGTCTTTCAGCGGCAGGTGTTTCAGGGCAAGCTGATCGCCGGCATGGCCGCGGTGGGCGAGGGGCCGGTGTTTGTATCGTTCCAGGCGGGCGCGTTCCGGGCGGAGGCGCTGGTCCAGGGATCGGCGAGTGTGGAGACGCGGACACCGGCGTTGGACGCCGCGCAGATCCGGCAGCAGCCGGAAGCGCCGTTCCGCGAGGCGGCGCGGGCGGTGGATCTGTCGGCGGCGGAGCGGATTGTGGCGGTGGGCCGCGGAATCAAGGAAGAGGGCAACGTGGCGCTGGCGCAGGCGCTGGCCGAGGCGATGGGTGCCGAACTGGCGGCGTCCAGGCCGATCTGCGACAACGGGTGGTTGCCAATGGAGCGGCAGGTGGGCAGCAGCGGGCAGACGGTGGCGCCCAAGCTGTACGTGGCCCTGGGGATCAGCGGGGCAATTCAGCACCAGGTGG
>JBBQLF010000549.1:0-3677 GCA_038327695.1 Bryobacterales bacterium | reverse complement strand
GCTCGCCCTTGGCAGTCTCCTGCGCCTTCTGGAAGGCGGTTTCGGCCAGGGCGAGGAAGTTCTGGTTGTTGGAGGCCAGGGCCTCGGCCGCCACGCCTTTGAGCGTCTCGCCGAAGCGGGCCTGCACCTCTTCGAGCGTCTTCAGTTTCTCCACTTGGGCCTTTTCCGCTTCTTCGAGCCGGCTGGCCAGGGCGGCATGGCGCGATTCGAGGAGCAGAATCCTCTCGCTTTGCGCATCGATCAGCGTTGCCCGCTCCTCGATGGCCGCCTCGAGTTTCGGGATCGCGGTGGCGCGCTCCTCGGCCGTGGAACGGAGGGCGATGGCCTCCATCAACTGATCGCGGAGCCGGGATATCTCTGTGTGTGCCGCCTCCTGCTCCAGGCGCAATTCGCTGATCGAGTGATCCCGCTCCTCGATGCGTGTCCTCGCCTGGGCGATGTCGGCCTCGGCGGCGCTGAGTGCGCGCCTGCCGCCGCCCTGGATCAGCAGGTACGTCACAAGAGCGCCCAAAGTCAGGCCGGCAAGGAAGATGATGACGGACAGAACTGGTTCCATTCGGTCTTTCTGGCGAGCCGGCGCTGGCGGGTCTTCCCGGATCGGGCAGACCTCTCCTCACGCGCAGGTGCGTCGTTTCAGCATATGCTGTCCGTTCGGAGCGATGCTAGTGGCGCAAGGAGGCAATGAGGCGCGGTTCAGGCCAGATGCAGCGTCTGACCGATGGTGCGCAGCGGGACTCGGGTGGCGGCGGAGTTGCCCGCGGCGTTGAGAATGCGGTGGATGGGTTCCGCAGGCGGCTCCTGGCTGAGGCGAAAGGTCTGGAAATGGACTGGCAGGATGACGTCGGCCCGGGCGTCGTTGGCCATTCGCCAGGCCTGTTCGGGGTTGCAGTGGTAGCGAATCCACGGATTGTAGGCGCCGATGGGCATGAGGGCGAGTTCGGCTCCGCCGACGCGGCGAAACAGGTCCGTATTGGCGGTGTCGCCGGCAAACAGGACCCGCCGCTTGCCGACTTGGATGACGTAGCCGTTGTAGCCGCGCCAGGTGTCGGTTCTCATGCGGGCGCCCCAATGGTTGACCTCGATGGCGCGGATGCTGGCCGGACCGACCCGGACCTGTTCGCCCCAGCCGATCTCCTGGACACGTCCGTATTGGGCGCCGCGGAGCAGGTCCGACGTGGCCCGGGCGGTGACCACCTGCTGCGCCGGATGCTCCAGGGCGCGGAGCGTGGGAATGTCGAAGTGGTCCATATGGGCGTGGGACAGGAGGATCAGGTCCGGTTTGGGCAGGGATTCGAGTTCGAGGGCGGGTTCCACCAGGCGTTTCATGCCGAGCGTGAGGGGGCCTAGATTGAGGCCGATCCAGCGGCTGAAGACAGGGTCGGTGAGGATGGTGAAGCCGTCGATTTTGAGAAACACGGTGGCGTGGCCGAGCCAGGCGGCGTGGATGCCGGAATCGGGCCAGGCGGCGATGCCGGGGTGGTGGGGCGCGGCCAGGATGGGATGGCCGAGTTCATTGGCGAACTGGCGCCAGAACATGGGCGCAGCCTTGTAGGCCAGCCCGGCGCCCACGCCGGCTACTCCTAAGCCCAAGCCGGCTAACCACTTGCGTCTGGCGATGCGGCGCGGCGCGGCGGGGGTTTCAATAGCCACCGAAGCGCTCCTCGGTCCAGGGGTTGCCATTCATGTGATAGCCGTTGCGTTCCCAGAATCCGGCGTGGTCGTGTTCGGTGAACTCGATGGCTGAGATCCACTTGGCGCTTTTCCAGGCGTACAGAAGGGGCACGATGAGGCGCGCCGGGGCGCCGTGTTCCGGCGTCAGGGGCTCGCCGTCGTGGTGGGTGGCGATCAGGGAGTCAGGCGCTAGAAACATGTCGAGGGGCAGATTGGTGGTCCAACCGTTGTCGTAACCGTGTACCAGTACATACTTGGCGCGAGGCGAAATGGTTCCAACCAGTTTCAGCAGCTCGCCGGTGGCGACGCCCTCCCAGAGATTGCCGAGGCGGCTCCAGCGGGTGACGCAATGGAAGTCGCTGAAAACTTTGACTCTGGGCAGGACGGCGAACTGTTCCCAGGCGAGCGAGACTTCGGTCTGGACCAGGCCGCGGAGCTGGATGCGCCATTGGGTGAAGTCGAGAGGCGGCGGACCGCTAGCGTCCAGGACCGGCCACTTGCGGGTGCGGCTCTGGCCGGGTGGGACGCGCTGGGCGCGCAGGGTGTCCGGGCTGACCACGACCCCGGGCGGCTGGCCGCCGGGCCCCGGAGGCGTCTCGCCCTGAAACTTGCTCAGCTCAAAGTCAAACATAAATCGGGGCTCCCTGGAGAGAAAGACCGCCGGGCCGGCACTATCAACACGACGAGTATCATGAAGACGAAGGCCCTACTCACACTGGTTTGGATGCTGATTGTGGCCGAGGGATTCGCGGCCGGCAAAGATCCGGGCGCGCCGGCCGAATATATGGGCGGCACGCTGGCTGCCATCGAGACAGGCGCGGGGGGCAGTCTGCGGACGAACGATCCGGTTTCGCTGGTGTTCCTGACCAAGAAGAACGCTGTCCGTGTGCCCTATGAGCGGATCAATCTGGTGGAATACGGCCAGAAAGTGGACCGGCGCCTGGCGGAGGCCATTCTGTTGTCGCCGCTGATGATCCTGAGCAAGAAACGGGCGCACTATGTGACGGTTGGCTTTGAGAACGAGGACGGCAAGCAGCAGGCGATGCTGTTCCGGGTGGACAAGGCCTCCATCCGGTCCGTGCTGGTGAGCCTGGAAGCGCGCACGGGACGAAAGGTCACCTTCATGGATGAAGAGGCACGGAAGGCGGGGAAGGGATGAGGCGAGCGGTCCTGGGCGTGCTGTTTTGCATGCTTCCGGCGGGGGCCCAGGTGGTGGACGCCCTGACGGTGGAACTGCTGGGGCTGAAACGGGTCTTCATCGACAAATTCGGGGGGGGCGAGGGTTCGGCGCAGCTGCGCGACATGGTGATTGCGAGTTTGCAACGCGCGCGGTTGTTCGTCGTCACCGAGAACGCGGACCGGGCCGATGCCGTGTTGCGCGGCTCCGGGGAGGATCTGGCGTTCACGGATCTGTTCCAGAGCGGAGAGTCCGTGGGGGCGCGGGGCAACCTCGGGGTGGGCAAGGGCGCCTCGACGAGGAACCGGGACTACCTGGCGTTGGGTTCGGGTGTCAGCGAGAACGAGTCCACGCGGATCCAGGAGCGGAAGCATGAAGCGGCGGCGTCCGTGCGTCTGGTTAACAAGGACGGAGACGTGATCTGGTCGACGACGCAGGAGAGCCAGGGGGCCAAGCTGCGGTCTGCGAGCTCCGATGTGGCGGACAAGATCACGCGGCAACTGATGCAGGACTATGAACGGGCCAAGGCGCGCCAGCTTGCGCCGGCTGCTGGTCCGCTGCCGGCGAATGGGCAGCCGGCCAAAGCGCCGTAAGGGCGGCGGCGGCAAGACCCGGCCGTGGCAGGCCCTGGTCGCGGCAGGACCTGGTCGCGGCAGGACCTGGTCGGGGCAAGACCCGGCGGTGGCAAGACCCGGCCGTGGCAAGACCCGGCCGTGGCAGGACCCGGCGGCGGCAAGACCCGGCCGCACGCCCCGGTGGCGGCGAGACCCGGCCCTGGAATGCAGGGGCCGAGGCAGGACCTGGTCGCGGCAGGACCCGGGCGGGGCAA
>JBBQLF010000548.1:0-3683 GCA_038327695.1 Bryobacterales bacterium | reverse complement strand
CTGGTTGAGGCGGAACTGCGGGCGGCTTCCTTTTGCGCAACGGCAGGCGGTGCCAGCCGTGCCGGTTCATGCACCGCTGTGCGCATGCGCTTGGGGATCTCAATGGCGGCGATGACAATCGCACCGACGGCCGCCAGTGCGCCCAAGACCAAGCAGAGGCCGCGGCGGCTGGCCGCCGCGGCGCCCGGAATCGGCGGCGGTGCCAGCGTGGATGCCTGGGGCGGTTGGGGCGGCCGGACGGCGGCAGGCGGCGGTGCCGGCCGCGGCCCGGCCGCTGCCTCTGGTTGAGGCGGAACTGCGGACACCAAGCTCCCGCTAATGGCGCGCAACGCGCCCAGCATCGCCCATGCGCTCTGAAACCGTCTGGACGGATCCTTGTCGATGGCCATCAGGATGACGTCGTTCAGCGCGGCCGGCAGCTCCTCGGCGCTCACGAGCAATGACCCACCTCTGCTCATTTAGAGTTGCCCACGCCGAAAACAGGTTCTGCCACGTGGCGTGGCGCGGGGTTGGCGACATCATCCGCGCCGCTGGCGCGTAAGTCTCTTGTTTCCTGTAACCAGCTTGTGTGGCATTATCATCCGCGGCGAATGCCGCGTGGCGCGGCCAGCCGAAACGCCCTGTGGGGCAGAGGCCTGAGTGGGTCAGTTTTGGCGAGCAGAGGTGGGTCGTTTCTCGCGAGTGCCGAAGGCAGCTTCGGATTCCGCTGCGCGGGCGGGACCGGCGCCTGATCCAGTTGCGCCGCCCGGATGGCGTTCTCGTTGCCGCCGGCAAAGGGCCGGCTGGCGGTCAGGAGTTCCTACAGACAGACCCCGAACGAGTAGAGGCCGGCCCGCGCGTCCGGCGGGGTGGCCCCTTGGGCCCGCTCCGGCGCCATGTAGTGAAGCGATCCGCTGGGCAGGCCGTTCCCGGTGGGCTCAGCTTGCGTGGCGAATCGGGCGATGCCGAAGTTGAGCAGCTTCAACTGACCCGCAGCCGGGACCACCATCTTGGACGGTTGCAGATCCCCGTGGACAACACCCTTGCCGTGGTGCAGGGCTTCCAGTGCCTACTTGGCGCAGCCGCTCATCTCCTGGACCGGCAGCGGGCCGTCCTTGATCAGTACGTCGAGAGATTGCCCCTCGACGTACTCCATGAGCACGGCAAGCTGACCATCCAGGGTCAACGCATTGTGGAGTTAGGCGATGTTTGGATGTTCCAGGCTCGTGTGCGTCTCGATCTCCCGGGTGAAGCGATGGGCCAGTTCGGTGTTGCCGCCCAGTTTCGGGCTGCGCACCTTCATCCACTCGAACCGACCCGCGACAACGTTGCGCTCCTGGAACGCCTAACCCATCCCGTCCACGCCCAGGACTCCCAGGATCTCATGGTCGCCGATGCCCGAACCAACTTCGTAGTTCATAGGGCGGTACCGCTAATTCCGCACAGTGTCGCCGGTCTTTGCCGGCGCGGAGCCGGTGTACTTACCCACCGACGAGAGCTCGTCGACTTCCGTGATTGTGACTTCGCCGACAGACTCCTCAATGCGGCGGATGACTTTGCCTGAAGATGGATCACGAATCTCACGGCCAGTGCGCTTCACAGCGAGCTTGTCGCCGACCCGGACCCCTGCCTTGGAGCCGATGTTGAGCACCAACGAATCGCCGCTGGCGTCCGCCACCAGACCTTCCAGTTTGACGACGCGGGCCTGAATGGAACCAGCGCTGTTCTGGAGCTGGCTGGTCAGCGTCCCGACCGCCTTCAATGTGGCCTCCCCGAGAATCGTATCGGCAAAATTGGAGGAGTTCATGCTGACCGCGCCGCCGCCGCCGCTGCCGCCACCGCCGCCGGCCCCGAGTAGGGATGCCCCGGACCGCGTGGATTCACCCCGCCCCGTGAACGCCGCCAGAATCTCCGCCGTATCCGTGTGGATCATCCGGGCGCTGACCGCCACCACCGCTTTCGACTCCTTCTTGCCGATGCCACCCAGCCCGTACTTGCCCAAGCCATACCCTCCGCCGCCCACATTCACGCTCTTGTCGTCGCGCCCGAATTGTGTAATGGAGCCGATGATAATGGCTTCCACGCCCAACAGGCGGCCGATCTTGGCGGCCGACGAAGCGTCAGCGCGGTCACTGTTGGAGAAGTTCTGTTCGGCCATGATCTTGTCGATTGCCTTGCGTTCGTAGACGGTATATATACCGCCCTGCACGAGCTTCTCGACAATCATGTCCGCGATGCCCTTGCCGATGTCCTGATTGGTGCCGAAAATGGCAGCGACGCCACTTTGGACGGTTCCATAGTCGAAGTTCATGACGGCAACCCGTCTCTTGGCGGCCGCCTGCTGGCCGGACACCACCTGGGCGGTCGCTCCAATGACAAGGGCGGCAGCCAACACCGAACATTGAATACGGCGCATCTCAGTCCTCCTGCTACCGAGATTATAGTCGGAAAATCACCGCGTTGCTTACCTTCCAGTCCAGCCTTTGCAGTCCTTACTGCCCAGTAGTACTATACGGCCAACGGGACGCCCGACCGATAGGACAGCCGCCGGGCGAAGCCGATTCGGAGTGCCGCCGATGCCGGATTGCGGGTCTTGGCCTGAAAGCAGCGCCGGAAACTCCGCGCCCGAGCGGCCGGCGTCGGCCAGCCCCAAACCGCGGACGCCAACTGGGCTTCCATCGTGGCCCCGGCTCCTTAGCCGCCTGCTGCGCCTGCTGAGCTTCCATTCCATATCGGTGCACGGCAGAAAAGTGGTAGTGGCGCCCTAAGCCGCCTGCTGCCGGACTGAGCGCCGCTCCCAGAAGTCTTCAAACCGGCCGCTGAGAATACAGTAACGGAGCGCGATGATGGCGCTGGAACCAAGCACTGTCCAATGCATTCCGGCCCGTTTGAGCCGAGTGGTGATGGCGGCTTTGCAGCCGGCCTCGACCACCCCGGAGGAAGTGCAGAAGCCCATCTGATGAAAACCCGGATGGCGCATTCGATGCCGGTTGCGGCGAATGTAGTGATAGCACTTGCCACTCTCTGCAGACGAGTCCATGAAGGGGCGCAGCGTAGCCAGCAGCGCGGCAAGTTTCCCATTGTCCAGTTGGTCGTGCCTGTGCTGAGCCCACAGCTTGGCTTGGGCCGGATGGGCCGGGTGGAGAGCCTTGGCCAGATCGCTGAGGTGTTGTTTGACGTGGAAACGGTCCACGATCTGGATGGCATTGGGGAACAGTTCTTGTGCGGTGTTCCAGATCCACGGTGCGCCGTCGCCGATCACGACCGCGCGCCCGGCCTGACAATACCGGCGGCGGCTGGTTTCCCGTAGAACTCTCCCGGTGAATTCGGAACGGACGTGGCTGGTATCAGGCGTGGCCGCACTCTCGATGGCCGCCGAGTAAGAGACCGGGCCTGGGTCTCTCACCGGGTGGCCTTCCTGGTCCCGGCCTTCGGCACTCCAGATGGTGCAGAGCTTGACTTTCCATGTCTTGGCACTGCCATCGGACTGTTTGCCGGAGCGGCCCGTTAACTCAGACGCGCGGATGGGAATGCCCGTCCCGTCCATTCCCAGATACAGCGTCGGCGGTAAGGGGGTCTGTTCCATTGGCGTGATGTCTTGTCTTTCGTCCACAGCGACTTCGCGGCCGAGCGCTTCGGCCTGGCGTTCCACCTGTTTGCGATCTACTGTGACGGCGGCCAGTTGGTCGAGCAAAAGGCTGCTT
>JBBQLF010000547.1:0-3687 GCA_038327695.1 Bryobacterales bacterium | reverse complement strand
TGCTGGAAGCAGCCAAGATGATGAAGGGAGGCTCCAATGCCTGAGTATCGCTGGCCCGAAATGAGCAAGCGCAAGGTGATGGGGCAGCGCTTCAGCCGGCTGGACGGCGTGGAGAAGGCTACCGGCCGGGCGAAATACAGCTCGGATCTGAACAAGGCGGGGATGCTGCACGCGGTGCTGCTGACCAGCCCGCATGCGCACGCGAAGGTGAGGTCCATTGACGTGAGCGCGGCGGAGAAGCATCCCGGCGTGGCGGCCGTGCGCGTGATTGCGCCGGCGGGCACCGAGATCCAGTGGGCCGGGTGGGACGTGGCGATGGTGGCCGCTAACACCGAACTGGCGGCGCGCGACGCGGTGGCGAAGATCCGCGTGGACTACGAGCCGCTGGAGCATTTCGTGCGCGAGGCCGATCTGAAGAAGGTGAAGACGCGCGCGAAGCCCGCTGGCGAGCAGGTGGAAGGCGACCCGGAGATGGCGGCCAAGCAGGCCGATGTGATCAGCGAGGGAATGTACGGAATTCCGGTGCTGACGCATTGCTGCCTGGAGACGCATGGCGGCGTGGTGCAGTGGACGCCCGACAACAAGGTGGAGTACAACCCGTCGACGCAATCGGTCACGAGCATCCGGGGCGATCTGGCGCGGCTGCTGAGCGTGCCGGCGGCCAATATTCACGTGCATCAGGATCATATTGGCGGCGGTTTCGGATCGAAGTTCCAGCCGGACCGTTGGGGCCTGGAGAGCGCACAAGCGTCCAAGCAGGCGGGCGGGCGGCCGGTGAAGATGTTTCTGGACCGTGCCAGTGAAATGGTGAGCGGCGGTGTGAGGCCGTCGGGCTTCGCCAAGATCAAGATAGGCGCCAAGAAAGACGGCACCATCACGCTGTGGGAGAGCGAGAGCTGGGCGTCCGGCGGCGTGGGTGGCGGCGGTGCGCCGCCGATTCCCTACGTCTATACGAAGATCCCCAACCGGCGGCAGAGCCACACGGCGGTCAGTCTGAATACGGCTCCGAGCCGCGCATGGCGGGCGCCGAACCATCCGCAGGCCAGCTATCTGACTTGCGCGCCGCTGGAGGATCTGGCGGCGAAGCTGAAGATGGATCCGGTGGAGTTCTTCATCAAGAACGCCAACCTGACGGCGCGGCCGGACACCTACATCCGGCAACTGAAGAAGGCGGCGGAGCTGGCGGAGTGGTCCAAACTGTGGCACCCGCGCGGCGACGCCGGCAAGGGCGCCATCCGGCGCGGACTTGGCGTTGGCGTGGCGACCTGGGGCGGCGCGGGGCACGACTCGACGGCACGCGTGAACATCCATCCGGATGGCACCGTGGAAGTGGAGTTGGGTTCGCAGGATCTGGGCACCGGCACGCGCACGATCATCGCGCAGGTGTTGGCGGAATCGTTGGGATTGCGCGTGCAGGACGTGCGCGTCAAGCTCGGCGACACCAACTATCCGCCGTCGGGGACGTCGGGCGGCTCGACGACGGTGGGCGGCGTCAGTTCGTCCACGCGGAAGGCTGCGTTGAATGCCTTGGAGAAGTTGTATGCCGAGGTGGCGGGCGCGCTGGGGGCTCCGGCCGATCAGTTGACCGTCGCGGACGGCAAGATCCTGGTGAAGGACAATCCGGCCAAGAGCTTGCCGTGGAAGGCGGCGTGCCAGAAGCTGGGCGTGAAGACGATTAGCGAAACGGGCTCCAACGTGCCGGCGCAAGCGGCGCGCGAGGGTCTGAACACGGGCGGCGTGGGCGGCGTGCAGATTGCCGACGTCAGCGTGGACATCGAGACCGGCGTGGTGAAGATGAACCGGCTGGTGGCGGTGCAGGACATGGGGCTGGTGATCAATCCGAAGACGGCGGAGAGCCAGATTTTCGGGGCCTGCATCATGTCGATCTGCGGGGCGCTGATGGAAGAGCGCATCACCGATGAAATCACGGGCCGTGTGTTGAACGCCGATATGGAGTTCTACAAGCTGGCCGGGATCAAGGACATTGGTGAAATTGTGATCCACCTGGACATCACCGAGGAGAACGACAAGCGTGGCGTGATCGGCCTGGGTGAACCGCCGGCGATCCCGGGCATCGCGGCCATTTCCAACGCCGTTGCCAATGCCATCGGCTTGCGGGTGCCCACGGTACCCATGACGCCGATGCATGTGCTGAACGCTCTGGCAGGGAGGAACAGCTAATGCAACCCTTTGAGTATGCAAGCCCGAAGACGTTAAAAGAGGCGCTGGCGTTGTTGGGGACGGGGTGGGGTGACGCGGCTGTACTGGCTGGCGGCACGGACCTGCTGAGCCTGATGAAAGACAACGTCATGGCTCCGAAGCGCGTGGTCAACATCAAAGAGATCGCGGAGCTGAAGGGCATCAGCAAGACCGCCGCCGGTGTGCGCATCGGCGCGGCGGTGACGGTGGACGAGCTGTACACGAACGCTTTGATCCGCGCGTCGTTTCCGGCATTGACGGAAGCGGCGCACGGCATCAGCAGCGTGCAGATGCGCAACATGGGCACGGTGGGCGGCGACCTGTGCCAGCGGCCGCGCTGCTGGTATTTCCGTGCCGGTTTCGGCCTGTTGCCGACGCACGAGGGCAAGAATCTGGTGGCCGAGGGCGACAGCCGGTACCACGCCATTCTGGGCGCGGGGCCGGCGCATTTTGTGTCGGCGTCCAGCTTTGGCCCGGCGCTGATCGCGCTGGGCGCGAAGGTGAAGATCGCTTCGGCGAAGGGCACGCGCGAAGTGGACGCGGCGCAGTTTTTTGTCGCGCCGCAGAGCAACGACGCGCGGGAGATTGCGCTCCAGCCGAACGAGATCCTGACGGAGATCGTGGTGCCGGTAAGCGCGGCGAAGAACGCTACATATGAGATTCGCCAGAAAGACGCCTTGGATTGGCCTCTGGCCACTGCCTCGGTCTCGCTGACGATGAAGGGCACGGCCGTGGCTTCGGCGCGGATTGTGCTGGGCCATGTGGGGCCGACGCCGTTTGACGCGGCTGAGGCGGCCAAGGGGCTGGCCGGCAAGACGATTACGGCGGAGTCTGCTGAAGCGGCCGGCAAGGCGGCGGTCGGATCGGCCAAGCCGCTGAAGGACAACACCTACAAGGTGCAGATGGCGGCTGTGGCCGTGAAACGCGCCTTGATGGCCGCGGCCGGCGTAAAGGGGTAGGCCATGGCCGTTCAAAATGGCGAGCGCGCCGGTTTGACCCGGATCGGGAACGACCGGTGCGCGAACCTGCGTTGGAAAGGGCTCTATGTCGAGGCCGAGTGGGACCCCACGGTCCCACACGGCAACGACCGGTCATTCTGGTGCGACAAGACTCAGATCTGCATCGGGCCGGACGCCGGGCTGGTGGATGAGTATGAGTGCAACGAAACCAGGAAGTGCTATTCGGAGCTGTGAGGAAGCAACGGATTGAGCGTGTGGTGGCGCGACGGGCGGAGTGTGGGTGATGCGGGGGAGTCCACGGGCGCCGATTGCGGGCGCGATGGTCTGGGAGGCGGAGTGTGGGTGAACTGCGAGTGGGGATGAAGAGATGGATTGTGGGTCTGGTGGCTCTGGCCGCGGCGGGGCCGGGGGGGGGGGTTTTTTTTTTTTTTCAACTAACCACGGTAGTGCTATTGGGGTGTTTTGTTTACCACCCTTTTCCATCGTGTTTTTTGTTTTCAAAAATTAAAAACCCACCACCCCGGCGTCC
>JBBQLF010000546.1:0-3691 GCA_038327695.1 Bryobacterales bacterium | reverse complement strand
AACACTTTTCTCCAAGGGTGGAGTGGGCGCACTCTCCCCTCAGGCAGAGCGGACACCAGATCCGCAAAACCAAATACCTTGTCGAGATAGGTCTCAAACTGGCGGCGGACCACGGCGCTACTTCTTCTCCTTCTGGCGCAGAAAGCGGTGCAGATTCAGATGGGCGACCTTGGCGGCGGCCTCCTCAAAGCGCTTGCGCATTTCGACCTTGGCGCGCACATCCTCGGCCAGAGTGGCGGGCAGGTGAAAGGTCCGCGGCTTGCCGTCCAGCAGGACCGAGAGGAGAAACTCGCGATGGAGTTGCTTGCCGTCGGCGCAGCGGCAGTTGGGCTTGCCGCACTTCCGGCTGCGTTCGATGAACGAGCCGGGCAACATCTCGCGCCAGGCGCCCAGGCCACGAATGAGCCTGCCGCGCAGATCGAGTTCGGGGTCGGAAGCCATCTGCCACTCACAATAGTGGCAGCTTCAAGGAAAGTCAAGCCCCATCGAAGATTTGCAGGAATGACCGGGAGAGTCAGCGGGCCGTTACTTGTTCTGGTTCAACGTGTTGGGTAAACCCCGGAAGTGACGTTACGAAATCGCTGACCCGGAGTCCGCAGTCCGGAATCCAATATTTCATTTGTGATACGATTCGGCTCAGACGGGCCCACGGGCGAATCCAGCCGTCAAATCAGCGACCTTGGAGTGTGCCAAGTGAAGGTTTTTGAAAGCACAGATGTCCGAAACGTGGCCCTCGTCGGCCACGGTCACAGCGGGAAGACCTCCCTCGCGGCTGGCATGATTTTTGCCACCGGGGCGAGCAACCGCCTGACACGAGTCGACGAGGGCAACACGATCACGGATTCCGACGATGAAGAGATCAGCCGCAAAATGACGATCTCCACGTCGCTTGTCGCCCTGGAGTGGAAGAAGAAGAAGCTCAACCTGTTCGACACGCCGGGCTTCAATCTCTTCCTTTACGACACCAAGATTTCGATGGCTGCCGCGGATGCGGCCCTGATCGTGGTGGACGGCGTCTCCGGCGTCGAAGTGATGACGGAGCGGGTTTGGGAGTACGCCGAGCAGTACGTGATGCCGCGCGCGTTCTTCGTGAACAAGCTGGATCGCGAGCGCAGCAATTTCCAGGCCACGGTGGACAACATCATCGAAGTGTTCGGGCGCCACTGCCTGCCCATCTATCTGCCGATCGGCGCTGAGCGCGACTTCAACGGCGTTGTGGATGTGATCAGCATGAAGGCCTTCCGCTACACGCCCGACGGCGACGGCAAAGGCACCGAGATTCCCATCCCAGCCGACATTGCCGATGCGGCCAAGGCGGCCCACGACGCGCTGATCGAGATGGTAGCGGAGGGCAACGACGCCCTGCTGGAGAAGTTCTTCGACGCCGGCACCCTGCCGGTGGAGGACATCATGAGCGGCCTGCATGAGTCCGTGAAGGAAGACAAGATCTTCCCGATCCTGTGCGGCTCGGCCCTGCGCAACATCGGCACGGACCTGGTGATGGAGTTCATGCAGGCCTTCTGTCCCAACCCGACCGAGCACGCCTCGCTGAAGGCGATGGTGGGCGATCACGAAGAGTTCAAGGCGATCACCGACAAGGACCACGTGACGGCCTACGTCTTCAAGACCATCGCCGATCCGTTTGCCGGCCGCCTGTCGTTTTTCAAAGTCTGCACGGGCGTGATGAAGACTGACGCCAACCTGACCTCGATGCGCAGCGGCAGCCAGGAACGGCTGTCGCACCTGAGTGTGCCCATGGGCAAGACGCTGCAATCGGTGACCGAACTGCACGCCGGCGATATCGGCGTGGTGGCGAAGCTCAAGGAAGTGCTCACCGGCGACACGCTCTGCGAGAAGGGCGATTCGGTGGAGTACCCGAAGGTGCAAATCCCGGAGCCGTCCATCGCCTACGCGATTGCCGCGAAGTCGCGCAATGACGAGGACCGCATGGGTAACTCGGTGAACAAGATCCTGGAAGAAGATCAGGGGCTGCGCTTCTATCGCGATCCGCAGACCAAGGATTTCCTGCTGGCCGGCAGCGGCGGGCAGCACATCGAGGTGATCGTCAGCCGGCTGAAGAAGCGCTACAACGTGGAAGTGGAGTTACGCCAGCCCAAGATCCCGTACCGGGAAACGATTCGCGGCTTCGCCGACGTGCACGGCCGCCACAAGAAACAGACGGGCGGCCACGGCCAATTCGGCGACTGCAAGATCAAGATGGAGCCGCTGGAGCGCGGCCAGGGCTTCGAATATGTGAACGCCGTCTTCGGCGGTTCCGTCCCACGCCAGTTTATTCCGGCCATTGAAAAGGGCATCGTGGAGGCGGCTGCCCGCGGCTTCCTGGCCGGCTATCCGGTGGTGGATTTCAAAGCCACGCTGTACGACGGTTCCTACCACGATGTGGATTCGTCGGAAATGGCCTTCAAAGTGGCCGGCCGCAAGGCCTTCAAAGCTGGCATGGAGGCGGCGAAGCCCACCCTGCTGGAGCCGGTGATGAAGGTGGAAGTGGAGGCGCCGGTGGAATATGCCGGCGACCTCATGAGCGACATGAACGTCCGCCGCGGCCGCATTTCGGGCATGGACGTCAAGGGCGGCACGCAGATCATCCGGGCCCAGGTGCCGATGTCGGAGATGCTGGCCTACCAGAACGATCTCACGTCGATGACCCAGGGCCGGGCCTCGTTTTCCATGGAGTTCTCTCACTACGACTTTGTCCCGGCCTTGCAGGCGGACAAGATTGTGGCTGCCTACAAGGCCGCCGCTACCGGTGAGACCGAAGAAGACGAATAGCGCCACCCGCAACCGCACTGCGCCGCGCCTTTTCCTATGGGGAGGGCGCGGCGTTTTGCGTTAGATTGGTAGGGCCATGTTGCGAATCGCTTTCGTTCTCTTCACGCTCTGTGCGGCCGCCTGCCCCGCTGCCGGAGGCGAACTGCTGGCCGGCGCGGCCAAGCGCAAGATCACGCCGGAGCTGAAATCCGGCCCGCCCGCCTACCTGGCCGGCTTCGGCAACAACCGCCAGGCCACCGGCGTCCATGACGATCTGTGGGTGCGGTGCGTGGCGATGAGCACCGGGGCGCGGCCCGTGGTGATTTGCGGCGTGGACGTGATCGGGCTGTTCTGGGACGACGTGCAGAAGATCCGCGCCAAGGTCCCACGCGCCGATGTGATCGTCGCCGCCACGCACGTGCATGAAGGCCCGGACACGATGGGCATGTGGGGTCCGCGGAGCGGCGTCAGCGGCATCGACAATGCCTACAATGCCCTGGTGGTGGACCGGGCGGCCGAGGCGGCGCTGGACGCGGTGCAGACCCTGCGGCCGGCCACCGCCCAGATTGCCGCGGTCAAACCCAAAGATGTGGCGGCGTACTTCGACGATTCCCGGCCGCCTGTGGTGAACGACGGCGAAATCGTGGCTCTGGCGCTGAACGATATGCGGCGCGAGCCGATCGCTACGCTGGTCAACTGGGCCAACCATCCGGAGGCCCTGGGCAGCAGGAACACGCTGATCACCGCCGATTGGCCGGCGGCGCTGTATGAGCGGCTGGAGGCGTCCGGCGGCGGCACGGCCGTGTTCATCAACGGCGCGGTGGGCGGCATGCAGTCGCCGCTCGGCTCGAAGCTGACGGACCCGCAGACCGGCCAACCGGCGCCGCCCGAGTCGTGTCGCTTCGCCGAGGTGGTGGGGCAA
>JBBQLF010000545.1:0-3706 GCA_038327695.1 Bryobacterales bacterium | reverse complement strand
AGCAGCATGAAGCCGATTGTGCCGGGGATGACCAGGATGTAGAACAATTGCGCGTACTGGACGGGCAGTGCGGCATCGGCGCCCTGGAGCTCGTGAATCGGCCCGATGGTGAACCGGGTGCCGGCGCCGGGGTGGCAGGTGCCGCAGGTGGCCGGCAGGTTCCTGGCGTTGGTCTTTGATTTCGGGTCCGATGAGGCGAGAATTTCGTGGAAACCGTGGCAGGAGGCGCAGTCGGCCACGCTCTGGTTCCCGGACTTGAGAGCCAGGCCGTGGAAACTGGCGCCGAACGACGTGATGCGGTCTGCCGGCAGACCGAATCGCTTCATCAGCCGGAGGTCGCCGTGGCAGTGGCCGCAGGTATCGGGCACACTGCCGGCAAAGACCGTGGACTTCGGATCCTTCGCTTTGAGGACGCGGTGGCCGCCGTGGCAATCGGTGCAGACCGGAGCGTCCTTGATGTTGGCCGCGACGGCCTTGCCGTGGACGCTCTTCTGATACTGCCCGGCTTCCTTTTCATGGCACATCGCACAGGTGTCGGGGACGGCCTTATGAAAATCCTGGGAGCGCGTAGATGTTACTTCGTGCACCGCGCCGTGGCACGTGGCGCACTCCGGCGCCATGCCGTTCCCACGCCGCATCTGCTGGGCGTGCTCGCTCTGCTCATAGTCCGACGCCGGTTGCTCGTGACAGCTCCTGCACACCGGCTTGGGCTGTTTCTCGGGGTGCGGATAGGTTTCGTGCTTGAGATGGCACGAGGCGCAACTGACAGCCGCGTGAGCTGACTTGCCCAGTTTCGGTCCTTCGTCAGCGTGACACTCGGCGCATACCGTGTTCGGCGCCGCCGGTGCCGGGATAGCCTTGGTCTGGCCGCTGGCGGACAGACGGATGATTAACGCGAGCGCAACCGCAAAGCCCAGTTTCATGATGGAGTCCTAACGCGTTCGAACGCCTGCTCCCCTGGAGCAATCGGGCGCGGTCTTTCTGATATTGAACTGCAAACCGAAGTGGGCCGCCCAAGGCCGGCGCGGCCCCTTGCCACTCAGATCTAGAAGCCAGCCGTGGACGAGGCCTCCCACAGCCCGATTAAGTACATAACGGCCAGCACCACGCCAGTGACCACCAGCAGGATGGTGAGGACCTTACCCCACTTATCGATCTGCTCCAGTTTCTGGGCCATCGAGACCTGTTCGGTCACGGCGGCGGAGCCACCACTCAGATGGAGTGAATCGTCCTCATGGGAAGAGACGTTTCTCCGCTTCAGGGCCAGAATCAGCACAATCACAGCCAGCACCGACCAGGCGATGGCGTACGGAATCAGGTTGCTCATAATTCGATCTCCTTTGTCCATTCAGGATGAGTACAAGCCGGGAGGTTCATCAGGGCCGCCCCCGGTCGGCGACCGGTCTCTGTCGCGCGGAACTGTTGCGCAGGCACGAGGCCAGCACCGCCAGAACCACGGTATTCAATGGATCCTGCTCCGAAAGCACTGAATTGACGCCCGCCTCCCAGGCTTCTCGAAGATGCTCAGGATCGTTATTCGTAATCAGAACGACACGCTCCGGATGAGCGAGCGGACCGGATTCGGTGCGGAAACTCCGTTCGTCCAGGACGACGGCGCAGGCTGCTTCATAATCCGGAGACGCGACACAGAGCACAGGCGCATGAGTGCTTCGCGCCAGGAGGACGCGTAGGGCATCGGCTTTTGCGGAATCGCTCAGGACAATCTGGATGGATCCCATAGGGCGCCTGTCTACTTCGCCGGTTTCCGGGTGGAAGACCGTCTCCCTGGGATGACTTGCAATCCAGAGGCCATTCCGTGCCACGAGAAAAAGGTAGGAATTACTGAAGTTTACAGGCCCGCTGGGTAGATTTCCCGGCTCGCATCTGGTGCGCTCACCCCTCTCCGTGGGCCAATTGCCCCACTCATGCGCGAAGGGACTTCCCCTGACGGTCCCCATGGCCCTACAATAAAGGGGCACAGGGGCATATGGCCAAACTCTCAAACAACTGGCAGAGCGCAAGCGTCCTGAGCTCGGTCTTTGATCAGCTCTCCGATGCCCTCGTCCTGTATGACACCGGTCACATCATTACTGGTGTCAATGCTGCGGCCGAACGTCTCTTTGACATGTCGGCCGAAGAGTTGGTGGGCCGCGACTGTCACGACATGTTCCGCTGCCAGAGTTGCGAGCCGGGTTGCGGCATGCACACCGGCCTGACCCAGACCAACGGGGTGAACTCCACCGTCCGTCTGCACACGCAAGCCGGCATGGAACGTCTGGTGGTGATTCGCACGAGCCAACTCTACCGGGAGAACGGGACCTTGGAGGGCGCCGTCGCCACCATCAAGGATGTGACGGCTGAGGTGGAGCCGCAAAAGCGCGAGATCATTGCCGATTCTCCTGCCATGCGGGACGTCATGCATTTTGTGCGCCGGGTGGCGATCAGCGAAGCGACCACGGTGTTGATTGAAGGCGACAATGGTGTCGGCAAGGACCTGATCGCCAAAACGCTGCACTACCAGAGCGTGCGCCAGGCTGAACCCTTCATCGCCATCAATTGCGCCGCTATTCCCGAGACTCTGCTGGAAAGCGAACTGTTCGGCTATGAGCGCGGCGCGTTCACGGACGCGCGGGCCCAGAAGAAGGGCATCTTCGAACTGGCGGACCGGGGCACGCTGTTCCTCGACGAAATCGGCGAGATCCCGATGATGTTGCAGGCCAAGCTGTTGCGGGTTCTGGAAGAGCAGTGCTTCCGCCGCTTGGGTGGGTTGAAGGACATTAAGCTCGATCTGCGGGTAATCGCCGCCACCAACAAGAACCTGCGCGAGGCCGTCCGCGAAGGGGCGTTCCGGCAGGATCTGTTCTTCCGCCTGAACGTCATCCATCTGACGATTCCGCCCCTGCGGGAACGGCCCGAGGATATCCCCACCCTAGCCAACTTCTTCCTGGACCACTACAACCGGAAGTTCAAACGGCGCATGGAGGGCATTTCGGCCGATGCCATGCGGTTGCTGGTTTCCCATGACTGGCCGGGCAATGTCCGGGAACTGCGCAACGCCCTGGAGCGCGCCATGATTCTGGAGGATTCCAGCTACATCACCCCGCTCAGCTTGCCCATGTCGGTCTCCCACACGCAGGCTCTTGCAGCGGCGGCTCCTCAGGCGCCGGCCGCGTTCCCTGAGGGCGGCATTTCCCTGGAGGACAACGAGCGCCGCCTGCTGGTCTCCGCGCTGGAGAAGACGGGCGGCAACCAGACCCAGGCCGCCCGGCTGCTGCGCATCACTCGCGACACCCTGCGCTACAAGATGAAGAAGTTCGACCTGCGATAGAGCACTAACTGTACGAGCCCCGCTAGAATGGGGTTAAGCACCGCTTTTTCACTTCCGCTCTAAGTGTCATCGTACTGTCCGGCTGCCTCTGGGCGCAGTCGGAGGCCGGCGGCGCCACAGTTACAGGCACGGTCACGGATCCCTCCGGCGCGGCTGTGCTGGCAGCCAAGGTCACGCTCAACAGCCAGCAGACCGGCTTCACCCGCATCCTGGAAACCAATGCCAGCGGCCTCTACTCCTTCATGCGCATCCCCGTCGGGCGCTACAACCTCTCCATTGACAAGGCCGGTTTCAAGGCCATCAAGCGGACGGACATTGATCTCACCGCCGGCGCGCTGCTCACCCTGGACGCGGCGCTGACGGCCGGTTCCACCGCCG
>JBBQLF010000544.1:0-3708 GCA_038327695.1 Bryobacterales bacterium | reverse complement strand
AAGGCAGCCCAAACGGCACCGATTGTGACGCCTGATACGGCAAATTGCGCGCAAACTGCGTCCCAAAGCTCGCAAAAGCGATCTTTATGCCGGCTTTTTGCAGCTCTCCGGGCAGTGTGAACGGCTCATCGTAGGGGTCATCGTCCTCCAACGGAGTGGTAAAGGTCGAGCCCAGAATCACAGGGATCTTCCGTTTCGCCAACTCCTCCGTCATCTTGCCGGGCCGCCGCACGTTGGCCAGCACGATCTGGAGCTTCTCTTTCACCGCCCACTCCACGGCCTCTTTGATCTCCCGCTCGCGCGCCGCCGTGATCATCACCGGCAACTTCCCTTCCAGTACCGGGATCATCGCCTCCAGCTTCAGGTCCGGCTTCAGGCCCGGCGCATTCGCCGTCTTGGCCTGCTGATACGCGCGTGCCTGTTCGAAGAACTCCTGGATGCTCTTCACCTGCTGGTCATGCACGCGCTTGGCCTCCGCCATTGCGCCGCCCGCCGCTCCACCACGCCCCCCGCCACCTCCGCCACGGCCGCCGCCCACATTGTACGTCGGCCAGCGCATCTGCAACGCCGCGCCGCGCCGGATCTCCATTTCTTCCCAAGTCCAGCCGCTCAGGTGCATCAGCGAGATCTGCCCGTAGACCAATCCGTTGCCACCGCCCGGCAGCACCATCACGCTGGTGATTCCATTGGCCCGCACCACAGGGATATGCTCGCTCTCCGGATTCACGGCAATAATCGAGCGCAACTGCGGGTTGAAGTCCCCCAACTCGCCCACATCGTTTGTCTCGCGCACCGAGCTGATCTCAGACAGGCCAATCGGCGAACCGGAATCGATCATCCCCGGATACACCTGCAGCCCCTTGCCTTCGACGATCCGGATCTTGCCCTTCGGCGCGGCCACCTTCACGCCCACGTCGCTGATCTTGCCGTCCACCACCAGAATCGTGGCGTTCTCGATCTTCGGCCCCGATACCGGATACACGGTCGCATTGCGCAACAGAAACGTGTCATTCTGCCCCGCCATCAGCGTGCCCACCGCCAGCGCGATCGATGCAATTGTCTTCATGACGGCCTCCTGCCCTGCGGTGCGTTCCGCTTCTCAGTTGCCTTGTCTTTTTCCAGCAGGCCCTTCTTCTTGGCGTCCTGCTTCGGCCGTTCTTCCAGATCTTTCTCCCGGTCGAAGTACTGTGTGCCGTCGATGAAAACTTTCTCCACCTTCGAATACATCGAAAGCGGATCCTTATCGTAGATCACCAGATCCGCCTGCTTGCCCGTCTCGATGGAGCCCACCCACTGATCGATCTTCAACTGCTTGGCCGGGTTGATCGTGATCATCGCCAGCGCCTCGTCGTCCGTCAGCCCGCCATACTTCACCATCTTGCCGGCCTCGGTGTTCAGGCGCCGCATCAGCTCCGCGCCGCCCGCATCGTCCGAGTTCAGGCTCACCAGCACGCCCTTCTTATGCATGATCGCTGCGTTGTACGGGATCGCATCAGAGGCCTCCATCTTGTACGACCACCAGTCCGAGAATGTGGATGCGCCGACTCCCGCCGCAGCAATCTCCTTAGCCAGTTTGTAGCCCTCCAGCACATGCTGGAGTGTGGCGATCTTGAACTGGAACTCGTCGGCCACGCGCAGCAGCATCAGAATCTCGTCCGCGCGGTAGCAGTGCGCGTGCACTAACCGTTTGCCTTCCAAAACCTCCACTAGCGGCTCCATCTGCAGATCGCGCCTCGGTGGCAGCGCGGTCTCGCCGCGGCTCTTCTTCGCCTCGTACTCCTTCCATTCTTTCTGATACTCGCGCGCATGGACAAACGCCTCACGGATCACATTCTCCACACCCATGCGCGTCCCCGGGTAGCGCAGATTCTGCTGCATGCCCGGCGTCTGGAAGCCGGTCGGCTGGCCTGCTCGCTTCGGATTCTCGCCCAGCGCGAACTTGATGCTGGGCATTGCTTCTTTGAAGACCAGCGCGTCGGCGTTCTTGCCCCAGCGCATCTTCAAAAGCACGTTGTTGCCGCCAATCGCGTTGGCGCTCCCATGCAATACGTTGGCCGTCGTCACCCCGCCCGCCAGCGCCCGGTAAATGTCTTTGCCCTCCGGATTCACGACATCGCCGACACCCACCATGGAGCTGACGGATACGCTCATTTCGTTGATGGCATCCACGGCGATGTGCGTGTGCGCGTCGATGATCCCCGGGATCACGTGTTTGCCGCTGGCGTCGATCACCCGCGCGCCCGTGGGCGTCATGACCTTCTCGCCGATCTCGGCGATCTTGCCGTCGCGGATCACAATCGAGCCCCGGATCGTCCCCTTCGTCACCGTGTGGATGGTCCCGTTCTGGATCACCGTCACGTCCTGCGCGAAGCCCAAGGCCGCGCCCAACAGTCCGATCAAAAGTCCGCGCATCGCCTTAGTGCTCCACTTCTTCCTGAGTCTCTTGAGACGGTACCGGCGCCCCTCTCGTCCCACCGGGCCCTGGCGGAGTCTCCGGCGGCGGCAGATACTTCACGCCGTCAATGAACACCATCTGCACCTTGGTCTTGTCGTCGAACAGATCGCCGTTGGTGACCACCAGATTCGCGATCTTGCCCTTCTCAATCGAGCCCATCCGTGCCGCCACGCCGTGGATCTCGGCCGCGTTCAGCGTCAGCGCCCGAAGCGCATCTTCCTTCTTGAGCCCCAGATCGATAGACCTTTTCAGCGCCTTGATCACGTCCTTGGGGTTATCAATTCCATCGCTGGAAACGGCAAACTTCACACCCGCCCCCACCAGTACCGCCGGAGACTCCGGCGCCTTGTCCCGCAACTCCAGCGTCCTGATGCTCTCCACCCGCTCCGGATCCGCTTCGCGGTCCTTCACCGGCCACTTCACATTGAGAATCACCGGAGTGGCCGCTTTCTTCAGCTCGGCAGCCATGCGGTAGCCTTCCACCACGCCATACATCACAGGAGTCATCTTCAACTCCGCCGCCAGCTTCAGCGCGCGCTCCAGTTGCATCGGCCCACTGGCCGGCAAGAGGATCCGCTTTGCCGCCAGCACGCCTTCCAGCGCCCGGTCATAGCCCGGCCGCTCAATGGTGGCGGGCGACTGCGCGTACATCTCCTTGTTCAGCTTGTAGTGCCCGGCGTCCATCCAGAGCTGGCGGTAGTAGGCGAAGATGCCCATCAGCGAACTGGGGAAACCCGTGTATCCGCCGCCGCCCAGGCTCAGCAGCAGTCCGATTCCTGGCTCTACCACCATCCGGCCCGCGCTCTCGCTGCCCAGGTTAACCACTGCCCCGTGGCCGCCGATCAGTCCGCCGCGAGGAAATGTCGCTGCCGAAGTAAACCCCGCCCCGCGCGCCGCATCCAATCGCCGGTCCGATGGCTTCACCAGATCCGCCGCCGTCACCCAGGAATTCGTGCCCGGCCGGTCTGCCGGTCCTTGCGAGCGCACCGGCGCCGGAGCGCCTGCCGGAGCAGCCACTGCCGCCGCTGCCCGCCCGCCAGGCGTTGCCGCCACAGGCGCGCCATCGGGGATGCCCCAGGTGCTGAATCCGTCAATCAACCCCGGATAGACCGTCAGCCCCTTGCCGTCCACCACCCAGGCGCCCTTCGGCACGGCCAGGCCGGCGCCCACGCCGTCGATGATGCCGTCCTTTAGCACCACCGTCCCTTTCTCCAGCACCGCGCCACTCACGGTGACCACGCGGGCATCCTGGA
>JBBQLF010000543.1:0-3720 GCA_038327695.1 Bryobacterales bacterium | reverse complement strand
CCTTCCACTTCTGCGACATCAGGTACAGCGACGTGTAATAGAGCAGCCAGTGATTCTCCGTGTCCCCGCGGAACGGCATGTACGTCTTCCACGCCCGCCGCATCGCCGCGCGCGCCTCCGGGCTCAGCCTGCCATTTTCCAGATACGCCACCGCCGTCATCGGGAACATCCAGAACATGTCGCCCGAAGGATCCTTCAGCAGTTCGATCATCTTCGGAGAGCACCACGTACACTCTTCATTCAGCCAGTACTTGGCTGCCATCGCCGTGTAGGTGCCGCGCTCCTCGTTGGCGGCGTGCGTCCGGATGATCTCCCGCCGCCGCTCCTCAAACGTGCCCAGGCCGGTCTCCGGCGTGAAGGCGATGTCGTAGACGATCGATCCCTCCAGCCCGATTTTGCGCCACGCCCGCCCCACGTCGTCGCTCTGATACAAGGCGTCTTCGTGCACCGCCGCATACAGCCGCCCATCGATGTCCGGATCCCACGCCACGCGCCAGACCAGCCCCTCGTTCCGCCGCGTCCAGGTGACGCCGCCGTCCTCGCTCACCAACGCCCCCACGCCCCAGCCGCTGACGGCGATCCGCGCCGGGCTGCGTGGATCGAACGCAATATTGTAAATCGTGCGCGAGCCATCCACGCCCGCCATGCGTGTCCACCCAAGGCCGCCATCTCGGGACACCCACAGCCCGGCGCTCTGCGTCGCCGCCATCCACAGCTTCGCGTCATGAGGCGACTGCTGAATCTCCGTCGTCCCGGCCGCCTCCTTGCACACCGCGCGCCACGTCTCGCCGGCATCCTCGCTCAACCACACGCCCGCCTCGCCGCCGCGAAACACGCGCCCCGTCCTGGTCCGGTCCACCTTCACCGCGTGCGTGTATTTGCGCGTGAACCCGGCGTCCTTATGCGCCCAGGTCTTGCCGCCGTCGCGCGACACGCCCACCCCGTCCGGTAGCGCCACATAGACGTTGGCCGAGTCCGCGTCCACGTCCTGCAGTTCCGTCATGTTCCACGATGTGGTGATGCGCCACGTCCGGCCGCCGTCGTCGGAGCGCACCGCTCCGTTGCCCGCCGCCAGCCACAGCGTGGAGCCTTGAAATCCGATGCCCTGCACCAGCGGATGGGCGAAACCCAGCGGCCGGAACGCCCCGCCCGGATCCCGCACCGCCAGCCCGCTCTGGCGCACCGGCAGCCCGGCCACCCAGCCCTTTGAGGCCACGCTGCTGACGTACATCCGGTGGCGGGGCTGCCCCGATACCGCGAGCGCGCAGAAAAGAAACGCAACTAAATACCGCATTGTGGTTATTGTATGACTATGGTGACCCTCATCCTCGCCTGCCTGCTGGCGCCCACGTTGGAGATCCCCGCCGGGGCCCACCTGCTCCTGCGGTTGATCAACACGGTCAATACGGCCACGGCCGCTCCCGGCGACTTCGTCTATATGACCACGGCCACGCCGCTCAGCATCGACGGTGCCATCGTGATCCCGGTGGGCACGCATGTGCAAGGCATCGTCGCTCACGCCCGCCGCTCCGGCAAGGTCTCCGGCCGCGCCGAACTGGCCATCCGCATTGAGACCCTCACTCTCTCCAGCGGCAAGGTCTTCCGCTTCAGCCCGCAACTCGCCTCCGTGGACAGCGGCGGCTCTACGCAGAAGGCGGACGGCAAGGAGAATAAAGTCGTCCAGGGATCTGACGTGGGCCGCGATGCCGCGCGCGTGGCGATCCTCGCCGGCACCGGCGCTTCCATCGGCGCAATGGCGGACCGCAGTTGGTCCGGCGCCGGCATCGGCTCAGGCATCGGGGCCGGCGTCGGCATGGCCAGCGCCCTCCTCACACGCGGCAAGGAAGTGGAGTTGCGGTCTGGTTCCACCCTCGATGTGATCTTCTCGCGGCCCGTTCCGCTGCAATAGCCACCATCTTCCCTGTCTATTCGCTATTTTCTCATTCGTCCGGGCCAGATCCGCCGGAACGGCAGTTGAGCTGCACACCCCGGGGATTCTACAATGCAGAGAGGACCCACGCGGGCCGCCACTGGCTTTGTGCGTCCGATTTCGATTTCCTGGCGTCTAAGAGTAAAGAGAGGTTCCATGACATTACGTCCCTTGCATGACCGTGTGCTGGTGAAGAGAGTCGAAGAGGGCGAATCCGTCATCGGCGGCATCATCATCCCGGACTCCGCGAAAGAAAAGCCCCATCGCGGTGAGATCGTCGCCGTGGGCGACGGCTCCGTCTTGAAATCCGGCAAGCGCATCGAGCTGGACGTGAAGGCCGGTGACTCCATCCTCTTTGGGAAATACTCCGGCGCCGAAGCCACCATCGCCGGCGTCGAATATCTGATTCTGCGCGAGGACGAAATCCTGGCGGTGCTCGGTTAGGCCGCGCCGCTCCCATCTTGAAGGAGATCTTTGATACCCATGACTGCCACCCGCTGGACCCGCCTCACCATCCTCGCCTCGCTCACCGTCTGCGCCGCGCTCACCGCGTCCGCCCAGATTAAGATCGGCACGGTTAGCCTCTCCAAAGCCCTACAGGACACCGCTGAGATCAAGTTGGCCGAGGCCGACCTCAAAACCAAATTCGGCCCCCGCCAGGAGCAACTCGCTGGCCTCGAAAAAGAGATCGTCAAGCTCCAGCAGGAAGGCGAAGCCAATCAACAGAAATACAACGAGGGCACGATGGCCGAGCTTTCCAGCCGCATCCAGATCAAGCAGCGCCAGCTCCAGCGCAATAGCGAAGCGCTCCAGGAAGCGGTCAACCGCGAGCGCCAGGATATCCTCCAGCGCGTCGGACAGCGGCTCCAGGAAGTGATCAAGAAAGTGGCCGAGGAGAAGGGGCTGGACTTGGTGGCCGACGCAGCCAACCTGCTCTACTTCAAGACCGGGCTCGACATCTCCACCGAGGTCACCGCCGCCTACGATAAGGCGTATCCGGCCAAGAAGTAACCGTTCGAACCAGAGAGGAGGGCCAGCCAATGCCCGGCTATCTCGACAACTACGGCGCATCCGACGCCAAACGCGAACGCGGCTTGAAGAGGATCCTGCTCGCCGCCCTCATCCTCGTTGTTGTCTCGCTCGGCGGCTACTGGTTCCTCCATGACTTCCAGGAGAAGCGCCAGGTCTCCAGATTCCTGAGCCTGCTGGAAGACAAGAAATACGAAGACGCTTACCGCCTTTGGGGCTGTGACCCGGCCAAACCGTGCCGGGACTACAGCCTCGTCAAGTTCTTGGAAGACTGGGGCCCGGCCAGCGCCCACTCAGACGTCCGGAACGTGAGTATCCGCCGCACCCGCTCCTGCGATGCCGGCATCATTCAGATCCTCCAGTTCAAGGCCGGCGATGAGATCCAGCTCTACGTGGACCGCCAAAACCGGACCATCGGTTTCAGCCCATTCGACTACTGTGTGGACCCCGCCGGCCGCAACACCAAGTTGATCGACATCTTCTTCCGTTGATTCAGCCCTCGCCTCAGTTTCGGCAGCTTCTGGGCGGCTCCCACTCCGCCCAGACCCTCGACCTGGCCGCTCTGGAACTCGCCGCCATCGACAACCCGGAGCTCGATCACGCCGCCGCCCTCCGCACCCTGGATGACTGGGCCGCCGCCATCCAACGGCAGCTCTCGCCGCACTCGCCCGGCGCTCAGTACCTCAGCGCGGCCAATCGCTTTCTCTTCGACGGCATGGGTTTGCGCGGCGATGCCGAAGACTACTACGCGCCTGCCAACT
>JBBQLF010000542.1:0-3733 GCA_038327695.1 Bryobacterales bacterium | reverse complement strand
TGCCGGGGCTGGGCGCGCTGGGCGTCACATTCGGCCTCAGCATCGCCATGGACAGCCCTTCGGGCCGCAAGCCCGGCACGTTCCATTGGGCCAGCACGCTGTGGCATGAGCTGAGCCATGTCTACGTGCTGACGGCAACGCGCCACCGCACGCCGCGCTGGTTCACCGAGGGCCTCTCCGTTCATGAGGAGACGGCCGTTTCGCCTGAGTGGGGCGACCGGCTGACGCCCGATGTGATCGGCGCCATCAAGCAGAAGAAGCTGCTGCCGATCGCCACACTGGACCGCGGCTTCATGCGGCCCTCGTATCCGGCGCAGGTGATTGTGAGCTACTTCCAGGCCGGGCGTGTCTGCGACTACATCAGCCAACGCTGGGGCTGGCCGAAACTGCAGGCGATGATGAGCGCCTTCTCGCGGGTGACCACGACGGCGGAGGTGGTGGAAACCGTGCTGGGCATGAAGCCGGAGGAGTTCGACAAGGAGTTTCTGGCGTGGCTGGAGGCGCAACACAAGACCTCAGTGGAGCGGTTCGACGGGTGGATGAAAGCGATCAAGCCGCTGAACGAGGCCCGCAAGGCGAAGCGCTGGGAAGAGGTCCTGCGCGATGGAGGAAAGCTCCGCGACGACTACGCCGAATATGTGGAGGCGGATAACGCGTATGAGGCGCTGGCGGAGGCGTACGAAGCTACCGGCAATAAGACGGCGGCGGCGGCCGAACTCAGCAAGTATGTCCTGACCGGCGGCCGCGATCCGGTACCCATCAAGAAGCTGGCGGCGTTGCAGGCCGAGGCCGGCGACAAGAAGGCGGCTGAGGCGACGCTGCGGCGGCTGCTGTGGATTTACCCGGTCAAGGACGAGGAGTTGCACCGCCGGCTGGGCGCGCTCCGCGGGGAGTTGCGGGACTGGGACGGCGGCGCCGAAGAGTGGCGAGCCGTGGTGGCCATGCGGACGCCGGATCCGGCGTCGGCCCACTACGAACTGGCCCGCGCGTACAAAGAACTCCAGCAGTACGATCAGGCCAAGGACGCCGTGCTGGCCGCGCTGGAAACTGCGCCCGGCTACCGCCCGGCGCAGCGCCTGTTGTTGGAACTGAATCAGAAAGAGCAAGGAAAGCAATGACGCCAATCGATTCGGAGAGCTTGAAGCAAAGGGTGGCCCGGTTCCAACAGGTCCAGCGGGCCATCGTTGAACAGGTCCGCAAGGTCATCGTGGGCCAGGACGAGGTCCTGGAGCAGTTGATGATCGCTCTGTTTGTGGGCGGGCACTGCCTGATTACGGGCCTGCCCGGGACGGCCAAGACCCTGCTGGTGCGCACGATGGCGGAGACGCTGGGCCTGCTCTTCAAGCGCATTCAGTTCACGCCGGACCTGATGCCGTCCGATATCACCGGCACCGATATTCTGGAAGACGATCCGGTGAGCGGACGCCGCATCTGGACGTTTGTCCATGGCCCGATTTTCGGCAACGTGCTGCTGGCCGACGAGATCAACCGGACGCCGCCCAAGACGCAGGCGGCGCTGCTGGAGGCGATGCAGGAGCGCTCCTGCACAGTGCGCGGCAACCACTACAATCTGCCCGCCCCGTTCTTTGTTCTGGCCACGCAGAACCCCATCGAACTGGAAGGCACCTACCCGCTGCCGGAGGCGCAGCTGGACCGCTTCCTGTTCAACACACTGCTGGACTATCTGACGATGGAAGACGAGATGAAGGTCATCGGACTGACGACGACCACGGCGCAGGCGCACATTGATCCTGTGACGAGCGCGGAAGAGATTCTCTCATTCCAACAGCTGGTGCGGATGGTGCCGATTGCCGACGAGGTGGCTCGGTACGCGGTGCAACTGGTGCGCATGACGCGGGCCACCGACGACTCAGCGCCCGACTTCGTCAAAAAGTACGTCAACTTCGGAGGCAGCGTGCGCGGGGCGCAGAACCTGGTGCTGGCGGCCAAGGCGCGGGCCCTGATGCTGGGCCGTTACCATGTGACGTTTGAAGACGTCTCCATGCTGATGAGGCCTGTGCTTCGTCATCGCATCCTGCTCAACTTCCAGGCCGAAAGCGACCGCCTGAGTCCGGACGACATACTGAAGAGGGTCCTGGATGCTGCAAAGGTTTCTTGATCCCCAGATTCTGGCCGGGATCGCCAATCTGGAACTGACCGCCCGCACGGTGGTGGACGGCTTTGTGGCGGGCATGCACCGTTCGCCCTACTTCGGCTTCAGCCAGGAGTTCGCCGAGTATCGCGCCTATGTGCCGGGCGACGATTTGCGGTACGTGGACTGGAACGCCTATGCCCGCACGGACCGGCTGTACCTGAAGAAGTACCGCGGTGAGACCAACACGCGTCTGACGCTGCTGCTGGACCGCAGCGCGTCGATGGGCTTCCAGGGCAAGGGAGTGCGCAAGATCGACTACGCCCGCTTCCTGGCCGCCTCGCTGGCCTACCTGGCCCACCAGCAGCGGGATGCGGTGGGGTTGATCAGCTTCGACGACGTGGTGCGGGACTACGTGGAGCCGAGCTCGCGCCACGGCCAGTGGACCAAGGTGCTGTACTCACTGAACCGTTCCGAACCCGGCCACCGCACGGATTTCGCGCAGCCGTTTGTGCATTTCCAGCAGTTTCTCCACCGGCGCGGCATCGTGCTGGTGGTGTCCGATTTCTTCGCGCCCGCCGATGAAGTGATCAAGACGGTGGCGCCGTTGCGGCAGCGCGGCAACGACGTGATTCTGATGCACGTCCTCGATCCGCAGGAGATCCGCCCGGAGCTGGCGGGCTCGCGCATTCTGATCGATATGGAGACGGGCGATGAGATGGAGGTCAGCCCCGAATACGCGGCCGGGCCGTACCGGGCCAGGATCGACGCCCATCTGGAAGCCCTGGAAAAAGGGGCGCGGGGCGCGGGTCTCAGCTATCACCGGGCCGTGACGGACCAACCGCTGGACGAGGCGTTGCGGCGCTATCTGGTGGTACGTGCGGGGAGGTTCTAAGTGGGCTTGCTGACGCCTTGGTTCCTGGCTGGGTTGGGGCTGCTGGGGCTGCCGCTGTACCTGCACCTGCTAAAACGGCACAAGAGCATCCCGGAACAATTCAGTTCGCTGATGTTTTTTGAAAAGAGCACCGAGGCCAGCCTGAAGCACCGGCGGCTGGACTATCTGCTGCTGCTGGCCATGCGGGTGGCGCTGCTGGCGCTGATGGTAATCGCCTTCGCCCAGCCGTTCCTGACGCGGCGCGGGGCCATGGCCGGAGCGAGTCTGCCGCGGCTGATCGTCATCGACAACTCCGCCAGCATGGGCTTCGGCGACCGGATGGAGCGCGCCCGCCACGAGGCCAGCGCACTGATGAGGGAGGGGGCCAAGGTGGCCAGCTTTGATTCGCAGCTTCGCTTCCTCACCGCCGCCGACATCGGGCGGCTCCAGGCGGGCACCGGCCGCAGTTCCCTGGGGGAACTGGCGCGTGCGCTGCGGGCGTATCAGGAGAGCATCAAGACGCCGCTGGAGGTGCACGTGATCAGCGACCTGCAGCGTAGTTCCATGCCCGCAGGCTTCAGCGATCTGCGGCTGAATGGCGACATCCGATTGACGCTGCACCGGCTGGCTGACAAGGCCGAGCCGAACTGGACCGTGGACAGCGTCAACGCCCCGGCCCGCGTGCGGGACGGCAAGAGCGCGAAGGTGGTAGCCACCGTGGCCGGCTTCCATACCGAGGCCGCACAGAAGACGGTGACGCTGGAGGT
>JBBQLF010000541.1:0-3735 GCA_038327695.1 Bryobacterales bacterium | reverse complement strand
TGCGTTGCAAGCCTTTCTGGAGGCGCGGGCGCTCGCCAAGGCCCAAGACGACCGGGAGGTAGAGGCGGCTGCATGTGCGAATGTGTCGGCCATATACCTGGAACTGGGCGACGGGGACGCGGCAGCGGAGGTCCTGGAAGCGGCGGCGGCGCTGTTGCCTTCCGGGAGCACGAACCGGGCCCGGGTGATGGCACAGCGGGCGCGGGTGGAGATGCGCTTTGGGGGCGTTGAAGTGGCCGAGGTGCGGATCGCGGAAGCGCTGGAAGCGGCGCAGAGCGCGGGCGACCGGGCGCTGGAGGCTCTGATCTGGGACGACCTGGCGGTGTTGCGAATTAGTACAGGAGACCTGGACGGGGCGGACTTCGCGCTGGCGAACGAATACCGGCTCTGGGCGCTGTTTCACACGCCGAATCCGGAGTACCTCCATTGGCGTCTGGCGAGGCTCAGGCTGCTGCAGGGCAGGGCTGAGGAGTCACTCCTTTGGCTAAAGCGGGCCGGCGTGCACGCCCAGCGGTCGCCGGGATCGATCACGCCTCATGAGTGGGAGTACGATTTGGCGTTGGCGCTAGAAGGAGCAGGGCGGCGGGCCGAAGCACTGCAAGCAGCGCGGCGGGCGTGGCGGTGGAGCGCGGAATGGCGCAAAGAGGTGCTGGCCACGCAATCGGCGCAACTGGCGGCCGATGTGTCGCAAGCAGACGTGGCGGCACTGTACGTGCGGCTTTCGGCCGGGACGGCAGAGCCTCCGGAAGCCGCGTTTCTGGCAGTGGAGCAGAGCCGTGCGGCCAGTCTCCGTTATGCGCTGATGAACAGGCCGGTGATGCGGGAGCGGCTGGGGCCGGAGTACATCCGGACTCTGGTGGAATGGCGCAACGGGACGGCTCGCTGGCTCAATAGCGGGGGGCGTGGGGCGGAGCCGAAGGAGATCATCAGACTCAGGGCGAGGCTTGGGGAGATCGAAGCCAGTTTCGGTCTGCCATTGCAGACTCCCGAGGGGCAAGGCCCGTCAGCCGGGCGGCAACTACGCAGCCGGGTTGGCAGCGGAACCGTCCTCTTCTCCTTCCAACTGGCCGAACCCTCCTCCAACGCCTGGCTACTGACGGCGGAGGGCGTGACACGGGCCAGCCTGCCGGGCCGGGCGGAGTTGACGCGGCAGGTGGAGCGATTCCGGACCGCGCTGGAGGCAAACGAACCTGGCGTGGGCGTCCTGGGCGCCCGATTGTATACAACGCTGTTCGGATTTGCGCCAGCGGCCGCTACCGAGGCGCACTGCTGGTACCTATCTCTGGATGATGCACTGCTATCGCTTCCGTTCGCGGCGTTACGGCCGGGTGGGGCGCAAACCGGGCCCTGGCTGGTGGAGCGGCATCGGCTGACGGTAGTGCCTTCGGCATTCTGGTTGCTGCGGGCGGCCAGTCTGCCGCCGAGCCAGGGCCTTCTAGCGGTGGGCGATGCGGTGCACAACGGCGCGGATCCCCGTTACCGGCCCGCGCCGGCCGCCACAGCCATGGCCGGCCCCCTATCATTCTGGGTATGGCCGCGCCGCACGACGGGTGAACCGGACGCCGCGCGGCTGGAGCTACCCGCGCTAGCCGGGAGCAGGCGGGAGATTGAGCGGGTCTCCACCATCTGGCAGCGGGCGGGATTGCCGGTGGAGGCCCTGTCCGGCACCAACGCAACGGAAGACGCGCTGAACCGCGCCCTCAGCCGCAAGCCCGGCACCCTGCACTTCGCTACGCATGTGATCGCCGTGCCGGCAAGAAGTTCGCGCTTCCTGGTACGTGCCAGCACGAAGCAAGGCGGTGCGGGCAGCCTGCAAATGGCACCGCGGCCTGACGATGCCTTCCTGGCGTTGTCCATGCAGCCGGATGGGACACGAGACGGCATCAACACGGCTTCCGTTCCGGCCTTTGACGTTCCGGGGAGCCTGGTGGTCCTGAACGGCTGCAGCAGCGGGCTGGCCCGCATGCAGCCGGGCGCAGGCCTGATGGGTTTTGCGCGCGCGTGGATGTCGGCGGGGGCCTCCACGGTGGTGGCGAGCCTGTGGCCGCTGGCCGACGATACAGGAGCGCTGTTTGAGCATTTCTACGAGGCCCGCTTGCGCGGGTCTTCCGCATCCCAATCCCTACAAGCCGCACAGACGGCGATGATCCGCGGGCAAGGGTGGCGGGCCGAGCCACGCCACTGGGCCGGATATATTTCCGCCGGTCAGGAGTAAACCACATGTTGATCTTCTCCAACGAGTCTCCAGAGCCAGAGGCCCCCGAGCCCCGGGGCGAACTCCCGGCCTCCGGCGCGGACCCAGCCAACGAGTTGGGTTCGGAGCGGTGGATCAGCCTGGTAGCGCGCATTCGGAACGGCGAGGACGGGGCCATGGAGGAGTTGTACCGGGTCTTCTCGCGCGGCATCCGGTACTATCTCTGCCGTCATCTGGGCCCGCAGGAGCTGGACGACAAGGTGCACGACACGTTCCTGATCGTAGTGCAGGCGATCCAGACGGGCGGGCTGAGAGAACCGGAGAAGCTCATGGGCTTCGTGCGGACCGTAGTGCGCCGGCAAGTGGCGGCGTTCATCGATACGGCCGTGCATGCCCGCCGCGACTTTGCGGACCTGGAGATGGGCGGGACCGTTGCCGACGGGGGCGCGAATCCGGAGCAGCAGCTGTTGAAGGACGAGCGCTCCAACCTGATGCAGGCGGTACTACGCGGCATCTCGCTGAGGGACCGCGAGATTCTGACGCGTTTCTACCTATATGAACAGACGCAGACACAGATCTGTGAGGAGATGGAGCTGACCGAGACCCAGTTCCGGCTTCTGAAGTCGCGAGCGAAGTCGCGTTTCGCCGAACTGGGCAGAAAGCGAATCAGCCCAATAAAATTTGGTGAAAAAATCTTGAGAAAAGCCGCAGGCGCCAGCCACTAACCGTGTGAGCCGAAGATTAACAGCTTTGCCTCCGGCGCTCAAAAGGGCTAATGTGCCTTTGGGCGCCGCAGCAGATAGGAGTCTTCCCATGAGAAGGTCAAGCTGGGATAGTGATGGCGCCCGCGAGGAAGTTCTGACGAAACGGTTCGCCCAGAACTGTTTGACTCAGGACGAGTTAGAGGAGTTTCTGTTCGCCCGCCTGGCTGGCGTGACGAGCGAGATGATCGAGGAGCACTTACTGGTCTGCGAGCCGTGCCTGGATCGGGTGAATGAGGAAGAGAGCTATGTTCAGGCCTTCCGCACGGCAGCACGCCAAGCTGAAGCTGAGGACTCGCGCCCGGCCATGGCTGGGGCACGCTCCCCACAACCGGGTTGGAGAGAGAAGCTGTTCGCCGGCTGGGCGTTGTTGGGCGGGCGCTCCGCGCTGGCGATGGCCTGTGTTGCACTGGCGGTGATCGGTGTGTTTTCCAGCCCGTTGCTGCGCGGACCGGCAGCGGAGACGCCGGTGATCTTGAGCCTGGCTCGCGGCGCGGAAGATCTGGCGGTGAGCGCACCAGCCGGAGCCAGCTTGCGCCTGAGCGCCAATGTGGCTGAACTGCCGTCGCTGGACCTATGGCAGGTAGAGGTAGTGGACGGCAGAGGCAAGCTGGAGCATCGGTCAGAAGTGGTGGCCACGGGCGGCAGTCTGAACTGGAAGATTGAGGACGGTCTGGCCAGTGGCCGGCATTGGGTGCGGCTCCGGGATCCGCGGGACGGCTCGCTGGTTCGGGAGTACGGACTCGGGGTGCGGTAAGGGCTTGGCCCGGCGCGCGCCGG
>JBBQLF010000540.1:0-3744 GCA_038327695.1 Bryobacterales bacterium | reverse complement strand
GATCTTCACTGCGATGTTGGCTCGCGTGCCGGAGAGCATGTGATCGATGCGATGAGAAATCGGCTGCCCGACCGTGACGTTCATGCCTGGCAGCAGCGTCACCTTCTCGCGGATCTCTTCCAGTACCTTCTGTTTGCTCCGGCCTTTCATATTCAGGTCGACGTCGATTTCGGCGGACTCGACGCCCTGAACGTGCTCGTCCAACTCCGCACGTCCGGTTCTGCGGGCAGTAGAGACCACTTCAGGGACGGAGAGAAGTATGCGCTCCAAGCCGCTGCCCAACTGGTCGGATTCGGCCAAGCTCGTACCGGGCAGGGTGACGGCGCTGATGGTCAGCGTTCCCTCGTTGAATTCGGGGAGGAAGGCGTGCCCCATGAAGGGGTAGCTGGCGACGGCGGCTCCGAGGAGCAGCAAAGAGAATGCGATCACCACGGCATTGTGATCGACGGACCATGTGAGAACGGGCTGATACGCGGCTTTGATTTTTCTAACCAGCCACGGTTCATGTCCGCTCAAGACCGATTTCGCACGCGGGAGCAGAAATGAGCAGAGAGCGGGCGTCACCGTCAGAGCGACAACCAGGGAGGCAAAGAGTGCGATCACATAGGCGACGCCCAGCGGGCGCAGCAGGCGCCCCTCCACGCTGGTGAGGAGGAAGAGGGGCAGGAACACCAGGCCGACGATGAGAGTCGCAAAGACGATGGACTGGCGGATCTCACTACTGGCCCGGTAGATCACCTCGGTTGCGCCGAGGCGCTCCGCCTCCGGGAGTTGTGCGTTCAACCGCAGGCGTCGCACGACATTCTCGACGTCGATGATTGCGTCGTCGACCAGCACGCCGATGGCGATGGCCAGTCCGCCAAGGCTCATGGCGTTGACGGTCAGCCCCATCCACTTTAGCCCGATGATCGCGGCGACGAGAGACAGCGGGATTGCCAGCAATGTGATGAGCGCCGCTCGGGCGTTGACCAGGAACAGCAGGACAACGACGATGACAAGTAAACCACCTTCCGCGATTGCCGAACTGAGATTGTCGAGAGAGCGTTCGATGAAATCAGCCTGACGGAAGATGTTCCGGTCGATGTGCATGCCCTTCGGCAAGGTCCGTTCGATGTCGTCCAGCGTCAAGTCCAACGCCTTGGTGAGATCGAGCGTATTCGCACCGGGCTGTTTCTGAATGCCCAGGATCACGGCCGGTTCACCTTTGTGAGAAGCTTCTCCTCGCTTCAGCGCCGGGCCGATTTGCACCGCCGCCACGTCCTTGACGAACACAGGACGGCCTTCCCGCGCCGTGACGGCGATCTGGCCGATCTCCTCCACGCTCGAAACGCGGCCAAGTCCCTGGATCAGATACTCCTGCCCGCCCGACACACGGAATCCAGCCGAGGAGTTCTGGTTCGCCCGGCGCAGGGCGGTTTCCACCTGTTCGAGGGTGACGTTGAACTGACGCAGACGGATTGGGTCGATGAGCACCTGATATTGCTTCTGGCCTCCACCCGTGGGGATCACCTGGGAGACACCCGGTACCGCCAGGAGACGGCGCCGCACAATGGTTTCGGCAACCGTGCGCAACTCGAGCGGGGAGTGCGCTTCCGATTCCAGGGTGATGAAAAGCACCTCGCCCATGATGGATGAGATGGGGGCGAGGTAAGGCCGGTCGACGGTGGGCGGCAATGTACCGGAGACGAGGTTGACCTTCTCGGTGACGATCTGGCGGGCGCGATGGATGTCTTCGCCCCATTCAAACTCTACCCAGATGACAGCGACTCCCACCGCGGTGGCGGAACGCACGCGGCGGACGCCGCCTGAGCCATTCAGCGCGGACTCGAGGGGAAAGGTGACCAGGGATTCCATCTCGGTGGGCACCATGCCCCTACCCTCGACAAGGATGGTCACTGTGGGAGCTGTGAGGTCCGGCAGGACGTCCAGCGGCATCTCCTTGGCCACGTAGATACCCCAGGCTAGGAATGCAACGGAGAGGGCCACCACGACGGCCCGGTATTGGAGAGACCAGCGAATCAATCGATCAATCATGGATCTCTTCCTTAGTGGACGTGCCCGTGCGCCGGAATCTGGTTTGACATGGCCGAAAGCCGGATCAGGTAGGCGCCGCGGGAGACGACCCGATCACCCGGCTTGATCCCTTCGATGACCTGGACATAGCCGCCTTCGGACTGGCCGAGTTTCACGGGCCTTCGCGTGAAGGCTTCACCGTCCAGTTGTACGAACACGACTGGGCGGCCACCGTCATCCACGACAGCGGATACGGGTATGGCAGGCGCCGGTTGGCCCGTTGGGCCGAGGAGCCGTGCGAAGACTGTTTGATTGATGGCCAGCGAACGATCCTGATTGGCAGACTCGTAGATTACCCGGAAGGTGCGCGTGTCCGGATCTACCAGGCGTCCCACTGATACAAGCCGATTCAACCTGCGGATCACTGGCCCGCCCGGCACCTCGAGCTCCGCTTCCCGAAACTGAGCGATGCGCGGAAGTTCCGACTCGGGGACGATAGCGGAAACATACACTGTGTCGGCATCCACGATCTTGAAGAGGACCGCGCCCGCTTCCACATTGGCGCCCGATGCGGCGTGAGTTGCGGTAATCAGTCCGGAGATGGGGGCGCGCAGGAGAACAGGCTGAGGGGTCGAGGGATATCCGGAGGCTTCGCGGCTCTCCCTGTATTGGGCTAGGCGAGCACTAGCCGCAGTGACGCGAGCTTCGGCGGTTTGCTCGGCAAAATGTGCTTCTTCGACCCTCCGGGCCGGGCCGGCGCCGGCGCTCAGCAGTCTCTCGGCCCTTTGGCGCTCCTTGCGTGCGAGCTGCAGTGCCAGTTCCGCCTCGGCCTTCGCCAGTTCCAGAGCCGGCAGTTCCGATGGACTGCTGGTCGGAGACACAATCGTCGCCAGGACCTGCCCCTTCTGCACCGTGCTTCCAATGGGCGGAAGGCTACTCGATGCCAGACGCCCACTGAACGGCGCCGTGACTTCGGCCTCTCCACCGACGCGCGGCGAGATCTCCGCGGGCACACGCATGACCTCGCGTGCAAGACGCTCCTTTGTGACTTCGGTGGCAAAGTCGAGCGCCCACTGCTGTTCCTTCAGAAAGGCGACGGTTTCTTCCTTTGCGGGCGGGTCCTCGTGTCCAGAACCTTTCGCATCCGGGTAGACTGTCACAGTGCCAAGCTCGTGCAGGTCATTCACGCCCGGCGCGGAGAGCGATACGCTGAACTGGTATTCTCCGGGCGCTTTCGGCTGTACGTCCACGCCGAAGATGCCGGGCCGCGATGGCGCGGTGGTGCTGAAGACCTCGGCCGATCCATCTTTCCGTTTGAGGATCACCTCGACCTTGCCCACCTTCTGCGGCTTGAAGGTTTCCAAGCTGGTGAAGTGCACCGCAAAGCGGCTCTTCACGCCCGCGACCAGCGTTGGATATTCCATAAAGAGTTCCGTCTTCGCCGTCCAGTGCGAAACCGCCTCTTTGTGCGGCTCCTGCGCGCTGCCCTTCGCAGGAGTGGTGGCCTCCGTTTTGGTAGCCTGCCGGCAAGAGGCCAGTGCAAGTGCCGCTGCGACAATCAATACGTAGTTCCGTTTCACTTCGTCACCTCGTGGCCCATCGCCCTTTCCAACTCGATCTGCGCATCTCTCACGCCGGCCCCCAACTCGATCTCCCTCTGCTGCGACTGGCGCTGCAGCCGGAAGACGTCAAGAAGCTCAAGGATGCCAGCCACGCCCTCCTGATAGGCCG
>JBBQLF010000539.1:0-3755 GCA_038327695.1 Bryobacterales bacterium | reverse complement strand
CCACGTACGGCAATATCACGTCCGTGAGCGAGTCCCGCAAGAAGGAAGGCCTCCTGTATGTGGGCACTGACGACGGCCTGATTCAGGTGACCGAGGACGGCGGTAAGAACTGGCGGAAGATCGAGAAGTTCACCGGCGTGCCGGAGGTGGCGGGTGGCGCGACGGGGGTCTACGTCCAGCGCGTGTATGCATCGCGTCATGACGTCAACACGGTCTACGCGCTGTTCGATAATCACCAGAACGCGGACTACAAGCCCTATGTGCTGAAGTCCACAGACAAGGGCGCCACGTGGACTTCCGTGGCCGGGGACCTGCCGGCGAACGGTCCGGCCCTGGCGCTGGCCGAGGATCCGTTGAATCCCGATCTCCTCTTCTGCGGCACCGAGTTCGGCCTCCACTTCACGCTGGATGGCGGCAAGAAATGGATCCGCCTGCGAGGCAACCTGCCGGTGATCGCCGTCCGCGATCTGGCGATTCAGGAGCGGGAGAACGACCTCGTCCTGGCCACGTTCGGCCGGGGCTTCTATGTCCTGGACGACTACTCGGCGCTTCGCACGCTCAAGGCGGAGACCTTCGCCAAACCAGCGGAACTCTTCCCCGTGAAGAAGGCCACTCAATTTGTCCAGGACACCAGCAAGGGCCGCGGCTCTCAGGGGGAGCAGCTTTGGATGGCCGAGAATCCCCCGGCGGGCGCAACGTTCACGTTCTGGCTCAAGGACGCGCTCAAAACAAAAAAGGCGGAGCGTGTCGCGGCCAAGAAAGAAGCCACTGAGTATCCCTCGCAAACACAGCTGACCGCAGAGGCCGATGAAGAGGCCCCTCAGGTCCTGCTCACCATCTCAGAGGCGGCAGGCAAAGTGGTGAAGCGGCTGACCGGACCCACGGCGCGCGGCATCCATCGCGTCACGTGGAATTTGCGCGGTCCAGCCGCCAGCGCGGGCGGCGGCGGCGGACGCCGGGCATCTGAAGACGATGACGAAGAGGGCGGCAGCGGCGCCTCCGGCGGCGGCGGGGGGGGCTTCGTGCCGCCGGGCAGCTACAGGGTTTCCCTGGCCAAGCGGGTGGGCGGAGTGACCACGCCACTCGGCGCCGAGCAGAGCTTCATTGTGGAAGCCGAACCGGCGGTGCAAGTGAAGCCCGAGGAACGCAAGGCGCTCACGGACTTTGTCACCAAGGTCTACCGGCTGCAGCGGCAGGTCACCGGCGCGTTGGAGGCGGCCAACACCGCCAAGACGAAGCTCGGCGCGGTCAAGCGCGCCTTGTTGGATTCCCCGGCGGACGCCAGGTTGATGGACGGCACTTCGGCCCTGGATCGCCGGCTGACGGCGACTCTGCGCCGGTTGCGCGGCGACGAGACGCTGCGCGGGCTGGAGTCCGGATCGCCGTCCAGCATTCAGTCGCGAATCGGAACGGCGGCCTTCGGGACACGCAACCTGACGGGCGCGCCCACCGGGACGCAGCAGCTGAACTATCAGATCGCCAGCGAGGAATTCGCGGCGGAGCAGCCGAAATTGAAAGCCATACTGGATGATCTGAAGAAGTTGGAGCAGCAGTTAGATGCGGCCGGCGTGCCGTACACGCAAGGGCGGTTCCAGTAGCTCGGGTCCCGGGGGCTTCGGCCCCCGTTCTTGCCCTAGTCCCGCTTATAGCGTCATGATAAGAGAGCCAGTTCTATAAAACTTCTTTCGGATCGGATTAATTCAAATGAAGCCCATCTCCGGCAAAGCCCTCAAATCGTCCAACGACATCCTCGGTCACGTGGACCATCCGCTGGATCCTTTCTTCACGCCAAAAAACATCGCCGTCATCGGCGCGACGGAGAACCCCGGCAGCGTTGGCCGGACCACGCTGTGGAACCTGATCAGCACACCGTTCGGAGGCGCCGTCTTCCCGGTGAATCCCAAGCGCGACAGCGTGTTGGGCATCAAAGCGTATAAGTCTGTTGCGGAGATCCCCGCCGAAGTGGACCTGGCGGTCATCGTCACGCCCTCCAAGTTGATCCCGAACCTGATCAACGAGTGCGGCGAGGTGGGCATCCGATCGGTCGTCGTCATCTCGGCGGGCTTCAAAGAAGCTGGCGCGGAAGGCAAGGAACTGGAGCGGCAACTACTGGAGAACGCCCGCAAGTGGGGCATCCGCATCATCGGGCCGAACTGCCTGGGTGTGATGGTTCCGCCTTCCGGCGTCAACGCCACGTTCGCCGCCGGGATGGCCCGGACAGGCAACGTCGGCTTCCTGAGCCAGAGCGGCGCGCTGTGTACGGCGGTGCTCGATTGGTCCCTGCGGGAGAACGTTGGCTTCAGCGCCTTCATGTCCCTGGGCTCCATGGCAGATGTCGGCTGGGGCGATCTCATCTACTACCTCGGTAACGATCCGAAGACCCGCGCCATCCTGCTCTATATGGAGAGCGTGGGCGACGCCCGCAGCTTCCTTTCGGCCGCGCGCGAGGTGGCTTTGACCAAGCCGATCATCGTCATCAAGGCGGGCCGGACTGCCGCCGGGTCCAAGGCCGCGGCATCGCATACCGGTTCCATGACGGGCAGCGACGATGTGCTGGACGTGGCGTTCCAACGCAGCGGCGTTTTGCGCGTCACCAACATCGCGGAACTCTTCTACATGGCCGATGTGCTTGCCAAGCAACCCCGGCCGAAGGGGCCCCGCCTGACCATCCTGACCAACGCCGGCGGCCCCGGTGTGCTGGCAGCGGACTCGCTGCTGCTGGGTGGCGGCGAACTGGCCGAGATTTCGGACGCTACCATTGACGAGCTGAATCAGTTCCTCCCCGCTTCCTGGAGCCGCGGCAATCCGGTGGACATCCTCGGCGACGCCGAAGCGGACCGCTACGCCAAGACACTGGCTATCGCCGCCAAGGATCCCAACAGCGACGGTCTCCTGGTGATCCTCACGCCGCAGGCGATGACCGATGCCACGCAAACCGCGCAGGCGTTGAAGCCCTACGCCAAGTTGGGCGGCAAACCCGTGCTCGCCAGTTGGATGGGCGGTGTGGACGTCGCTGCTGGTGTACAGATTCTGAACCAGTGCGGCATCCCCACGTTCCCCTATCCGGACACCGCGGCGCGCATGTTCAACTATATGTGGCGCTATGCCTCCAACCTGAAGGCGCTCTATGAGACGCCGAGCTATGGCAAGACCGACGGCAGTATCGATGCCGCCAGCGCGGAGGCGTTGGTAGCGAGGGTGCGCGCCGAGGGCCGCACCATTCTCACTGAGTACGAATCCAAGCAGGTCCTCTCGGCTTACGGTATTCCCACGCTGCCTTCGCGGATCGCCTCCACAGAGGATCAGGCCGTGGAAGCAGCCATCTCCATCGGTTACCCGGTGGTGCTGAAGTTGCATTCCCTCACAATCACACACAAAACGGACGTGGGCGGCGTACAGCTCAACCTGAAGGACGAGGACGCAGTTCGCGCTGCGTTCCGCCTGATCCGCGATGGCTGCATGGCCAAGGTGGGGTTGGAGCACTTCAATGGCGTCAACGTCCAGCCGTTCATCAAACTCGAAGGCTATGAAGTGATCCTTGGTTCGTCCATCGATCCGCAGTTCGGCCCGGTGTTGCTGTTCGGCATGGGCGGCCAATTGGTGGAGGTCTTCAAGGACCGCGCCCTGGCGCTGCCGCCGCTGAACTCCACGCTGGCGCGGCGGATGATGGAGAAGACCAAGATCTACACTGCGCTGAAGGGCGTCCGTGGCCGGGCGCCGGTGGATCTGGCCGGGTTGGAACAGTTGCTGGTCGC
>JBBQLF010000538.1:0-3758 GCA_038327695.1 Bryobacterales bacterium | reverse complement strand
TTCGGCACGGCGACAATCCCGTCTTCACTGGCGACAATGATGTCGCCGGGATTGATGGTACCGCCGCCACATAGCACGGCTATGTTGGCGGCAACACTGGCATAGCGGCCCACGGCCGTGGCTGGCGACACGCTGGCGGCGTAGACCGGCAGGCCGAGGCCCCGGATCTCGGCCACGTCCCGCACGCCTCCATCCAGGATCATGCCGGCCATGCCGCGCGCCTTCGCAGCGGTGGCCATCAGTCCGCCCATGGCTGCGACGTCGAGACCGTTTTCCATCACGATCACGCCCACCTCGCCGGGTTTGGAGTTGTCGATCATCTCCGTGGAGTGCTTCACCGCCAGTTGCGGAGTGGCCTTCTCCGGCGGGGCCGGCTTGATCAGTGCCGTAATGGCGCGGCCTACGACGTTCCCTGCCACGGCGGGCCGGATCTTGTGGGAGAGGAAGCCGCGCTTGCCACAAACCTGATCCACAGCGTCGGCTACACTGGCCACGGTGGTCTTGCGGAAGCCGGCGATCAGGGGGTCTTCCATGACGGCTGGTTTCTTGACTGCCTGGAATCCGGCCAGCGCCAGCACACCAGTCACGGACAGGCTCAACAGCAGAGTACGTCTACGGGTCATTTCTGTTTTTTCTCCTCTTCATATTTCTTGCGCAGTTCCGGGTTCAGCGGGTACACGTCGCGAAAGCGGTACTTCTTTTCGCGCACGAGCTTCCGTTCATAGTCTTCCTGTTCGGCCAGCCGGGTGGCGCGCTCAATCACCTGCGCGGCGATGGAGGTGGGGAAGAACAGCACCGCTTCATTGTCGGCTATGACGATATCGCCTGGCAGGACCGTCGCTCCACCGACGCGGACGGGGACGTTCCAATCCACGCCTTGCTGGGTGGCGACGTTGGGATCGAAGCCCGCCGCCAGCACGGGGAAACCGGGCATGTCTTCGAGTTCCAGGCGGTCGCGCGTGGAGCCCCACAGCACGACGCCTCGCGCGCCCTTGACCTGCGCGCCCAGCGCGGAGATGTCGCCAAAGAAGACGCCGCTGGCCAGTTCGCCGCCCAGATCGGCCACGATTACATCGCCGGGCTTCACCTCTTCGGCAGCCCTCACGTTATAGCCGATGGGCCAGTCACCCTCCTTGGCGAGTTGCCGCATGGCCTGCTCCAGATCGGGCCGCCGGGGCAGGTAGCGGATGGTGAGCGCGCGGCCGGCCAGACGCTCTTTGGGTCGCGTGGATTGGAGACCGGCGTGATAGCAGTTGATGTAGCCGAGCCCGCGAATGGAGGCCCAGATCGCTTCCAGCGGGAGTTTCTGGAGCTGGGCCAACTGCGCGTCAGTGACCTCCACGCGCTGCGGCTTCGTCAGCTCGATGACCGGGTGATACGTGTCGCGATTGGCGCGCAGGCCCTCCGGCGGGACCACCTGCGCCAGCGCGGGCAGAGCCCATAGCAGTAGCGTGGCGCGATTCATCAGAGCCCCTCTTCAAACCATGGCGTATTCGGCACCTGGATCTTGCGCGCGGCCGGCTCGTCCATCTCTACGCCAATGCCGGCGCGATCAGGCAGCGTGATGAACCCCTTCTCGATAATCTCGCCCTCCTTCACGAACGACTTCCAGACGGCGAGGCGGGAGATCCAATGCCACTCGAGAACGAGGAAATTCGGGATGGCTGCGCAGACGTGGGCCGACGCCATGGTGCCGATGGGGGACACGACGCAATGGGGCGCCACCGGTACGTAGTAGGTGTGCGCCATGTCGGCGATCTTGCGGGCTTCCAGCAGCCCGCCGCATTTCTGGATGTCGGGCATGATGATGTCTGCGGCCCGCTTCTCCAGAACTTCGCGGAAGCCGTGCCGCAGGAAGAGATTCTCCCCGCAACAGATGGGTGTCTTGGTGGACTGGCGGATGTCCCGCATGGCGTCGATATTCTCGGCCGGCACCGGCTCTTCCAGCCACAGCAGCTTGAACGGCTCCAGCTCGATGGCCATGCGCTTGCCCGTGGTGGCGTCGTAGCGGCCGTGCATGTCGGCTGCAAGGTCCAGCCGCTTGTCGACGGCTCCCCGTACGAAGGCAACCTCTTTCACCATGCGATCGATCTCGGCATTGTTGGCGGTCCAGTTGACGCGGTCAAAGCGGTTGGGATCGCGCGCCTCGTCGATATCGATCTTGAGCGCGGTGAAGCCCATGGTCTCGATCTCTTTGAGCTTCTGCGGCGCCAGGGGATCGTCCGGGTGGTGATTGGCCGAGTCACAGTAGACCCGGACGCGGTCCCGCACCTTGCCGCCCAGCAGTTGGTAAATGGGCACGCCCAGCGCCTTGCCAGCCAGATCCCAAAGCGCGATCTCCACCGCCGTCAGGGCAGTGACATACTGGCCGCCCTGCGCGCCGGCAAAGACGCCATTGACGCGGATGCGCTCCCAGAGCGCCTCAACGTTGAGCGGGTCCTGGCCCATCAGAGCGGCGCGAAAGCTGCGGACCAGCGGGAGGCCGCCAAGCACTGAATCGGTGCCTTCGCCGTGGCCATAGATGCCCTGGTCGGTGTAGATGCGGACGTGGAGTTGGTAGCCGTGGCCGCGAACCTGCGCTGTGCGCACATCCGTGATCTTGAGCTTCGGCCGGCGGTACGGAGAGGACTGCGCCTGGAGCGCGGCGGCCAGTGCGGGCAGTCCAAGCGGCGCGGTGCGAAGGAAACTGCGGCGGGAATGGGGCATTGCGCGATCATATCCGATTTGCAGTCAGCCGGGGTACACTGTGGCACAGCGTGTCGCACAGCGTCAGATCTGAAAGGACGGGATCACGATGATATTCAGGACCTTTGCCGCCGGAGTCATTTTCGCCGCCGCCGCCGCCGTGGGCCAACCGGGATCCGCCGGGGCGTGGTCGCGCGGAGGGCTGGAATCGCTGCCGCAGTTGAATCCCAAGGCCGAGACGCGCATGGTATCGCCCGAGAATCCGACTGGCGAGAAGGGGAAGGGCGCGATGGCGATTCCGAATCCCGCCGACCCGGATCTCGCGTTTTCAGATGCCGCGCTGGACCTGGGCCAGGGCTGGAAAGTCCGGCCCTTCATCAAGGTGGGCCCGCGCTCCACCGTGACCATCATGGACACCGCAGGTCCCGGCGTGATCCAGCACATCTGGATGGCCACGGCCGGAGACTGGCGCGGCAATGGGCGCGCCGGGGTGTTGCGCTTCTACTGGGACGGCGAAGAGACGCCTTCGGTAGAGACGCCGTTGACGGACTTCTTTGCCGTGGGCCACGAGATCTACGCGCCGGTGAATTCGATGGCGGTGGTGGTGAATCCGAAGTCGGCCATGAACTGCTACTGGCGCATGCCGTTTCGCAAACACGCCCGCATCACGTTCACCAACGATTCCGAAAAGCCCGTCGGCCTGCTCACCTACCAGATCGATTTTCAGAAGGTGGACGTGCCGGAAGACGCCGGCTACTTCCATGCGCAGTGGAGACGAGCCACCACGGACCGCGCTCATCCGGAGTACACGATCCTGGACGGCGTGAAAGGCGAGGGGCAGTACGTGGGCACGTTCCTGGCCTGGATGCAGCTCTCCGACGGCTGGTTTGGCGAGGGGGAGGTGAAGTTCTTCCTCGATGGCGACACGAAATTCCCGACGCTGGCCGGGACCGGCACCGAGGACTACTTCGGCGCGAGCTACGGATTCCCGAACTCGTTTTCGACGCCCTACCTCGGTTCCACGCTGGAACACAGTGGAAAGAACGGCCCGCCGAAATGGAGCCTCTACCGCT
>JBBQLF010000537.1:0-3761 GCA_038327695.1 Bryobacterales bacterium | reverse complement strand
GGCGCAGCGGGCGCGGCTTCCAGCTCCGCAGCCGAGGTGGCGACCGGCTCAGCGGGCGCGGCTTCCGGCTCCGCAGCCGAGGTGGCGGCCGGCTCCGCGGGCGCGTCCGGCTCCGCAGCCGAGGTGGCGGCCGGCGCAGCGGGCGCTTCCGGCTCCGCCGGGCTATCCAGCTTGGTGTAGTAAGCGTTGACCGTGGCTCCGATGAGCTGAACCACTTCGTCATCGATACCGTCGATCTGCTCCAACTCCTCAGGCGTCATGGACCCGAGCTTCTCGACCGTGCCCACGCCAGCGCCGATCAGAGCTTCCAGCACCATCTCCTGCATGCCGTGATCGATCAGGACACTCAACGGCGTGCCGCCGGAGAGCGAATCCATTTCAGCGGCCACTTCCTGGCGCTTCTCCTCTTCGGTTTTGATGTCCACGCGCCAGCCGAGCAGCTTGGCGGCGAGGCGGACATTTTGCCCCTTCTTGCCGATGGCGAGCGAGAGCTGGGAGTCTTCCACGATGATTTCCATGTGCTTTTCGACCGAGTCGATGATCGCCACGCGGCTGATCTTGGCCGGGCTGAGCGCATGGGTCGCAAACTGGACCGGATCCTCACTGAACTCGATGATGTCGATCTTCTCGCCGCGCAGCTCGCGGATGATGGACTGCACGCGCATACCCTTCATGCCGACGCAGGCGCCAACGCAATCCACGTCCCGGTCGCGCGAAAGGACCGCGATCTTGGTGCGCTCACCGGCCTCGCGGGCGCAGCCGCGGATCACCACCGTGCCATCGTAGATTTCGGGCACTTCCTGCTCAAACAGGCGCATGACCAGTTCGGGGGCCGAGCGGGAGACAATTACGCCTGAGTTCTTGCCGGTCTTGTCTACGCTGCGGACGACGCACCGCACCCGGTCTCCGACCGAGAAGCTCTCCAGGCGGGACTGCTCCTTCTTGCCGAGCCGCGCCTCGGTCTTGCCGAGGTCCACCACCAGATCCGGGCCCTCCAGGCGCTTGACGATGCAGTTGACGAGTTCGCCGACGCGGCCTGAGAACTCGGCGAAGATGTTCTCGCGCTCAGCCTCCCGCACCTTCTGCAGAATCACCTGTTTGGCCGTCTGGGCCGCGATGCGCCCGAGTGACTCAGTGGGGCGGGCAAAGCGAATCACCGAGCCAAGCTCAGCGGATTTGTCCGTGCGCAGCGCCTCAGCCAGGCTGATTTCCTTCACCGGGTCCGTGACCGGGTCAGCGACAATGCGAGTGGCGAACAGGCAGATGCCGCCCTTGTCGTCGAAGTCCACGACCAGCTCCTCAGTGGTTTTGAACTGCTTCCGGGCGGCGACGAGCATGGCGTCCTTCACCGCGTCGAGCACAATCTGAGAGTCGATGCCCTTTTCCTTGCTCAGAATCTCTATCGATTGAAAAATGGATGCCACGCTATTGAATTCCCTTCCTGCACGGATTCGAGCCTCTTCAGCCCTCACCACTCAAACTTCAGATTTGCCTTTTCGATTTGGTCCATCCGGACCCGGATGGTTTTCCCAGGGGCCGCTTCCAGCGTGACGACGTCGTCCACTACGCCGGCCAGGGTCCCCTCCCAGCGGCGTTGTTGCTCCACCGGCTCGCGCAGGGCCAGGCGCGCCTTCTGGCCGGCGAAACGCCTGAAATGATCCGGCCGGATGAGCTTGCGCTCAATGCCCGGCGAACTCACTTCCAGTTGGTATTCGCCCCCGGGCACAACATTCTCCGCTTCCAGCACGGCGCCCACATTAGCGGAGATGAGTTCACACTCGGCATGCGTCACGCCCTCAGGTTTGTCGATGAAAAGGCGCAGAATCCGGTTCTGGCCGGAGCCTGCCAGCTCGACGTCCCATAGCTCGATTCCAACGCTCCCAGTGGCGCTTTGGGCGATCTCGGTGACGCGGGCGAGCAGCGTCTCTCGGGCATTACCAGCCATATTGTTTGTGAATCCACTCCGGCAGCGACGGCAATAAAAAAGTGGGCTTTCGCCCACTGACATTGTTCGTCTTTATTCATTATACACAAGCTGCGACGGCGGGGCTATAGCCGGCGGTTCAGCTAAGATCTAGGAGATGTTCATGGTGCTCGCAGCGGTGGCCCTGGCGGGCCGAATTCTGGACCCCACGGGCGCGCCGGTGGCAGGCGCTCGCGTGAGCCTGCAGAAGGCGTCGCTGGTGAGCGGCCCAGCCGTGCGGAGTGATGGAAACGGCGGATTTCAGTTTGAGAGTCTGCCCGCCGGAACATGGTTGCTGCGTGTCGACAAGGGGGGCTTTGCGCCCTACCAGCAAGCCGTCCAGGCCACGCCGGGCCCGCCGCTGGAGCTGACCATCCAATTGACCCTCAGCCCGGTACGGGCCGAAGTGACGGTGAGCGCCCAGGCGGGCGCGGTGCTATCGGCGGAGCGCTCCGCGCAACGGGTCACGGTAGTGGAACAGGCAGTACTGGCTGAGCGCGTTACGCACGCGCTCACAGAGGCGGCCACCGGCGAACTGGGCGCGGGCGAGCAGCGTACCGCGCCGGCCATGGGGAGCTTCTTCGTACGAGGCCTGACCGGCAAAAACGTCAGCGTGTACAGGGACGGCATCCGCTACACGACCTCGGCGCAGCGCGGCGGCGTCAGCACCTTTCAGAATCTCGTGGATGCGTCCGGACTGGAAGCCGTGGAGTTTCTGCGCGGGCCGGACAGTGCGCAATTCGGCTCCGATTCCATCGGCGGCACGGTGCACATGATCTCCAAGGCACCGATGCTGTCCAGCAGCGGGGGGCAGGCGCATGGCTCCGCGGGCACTTTCTATGAGTCGGCGACGCACGCCTTTGGAGCGCAGGCCGGCGGAATGTGGAGCGGGGCGCGATTCGGAGTCAGCACGCAACTGGCGGCGCGCCGGGTGAATACGTCGCGCACCGGCGGGGGGCTGGATTCCCACGCCGCGGTGACGCGCTTTCTCGGTTTGAGGTCCGATGTGATGGGCGCGCGCCTGCCCGGCACAGCCTTCACGCAATACGGTGGAAGCCTGCACGCCCAGTGGCAATTGACGCCGCTGCGGCATGTGATCGCGCACTACGAGCGCGGGCAACAAGACGGGGCCAAGCGCTACGACCAACTGCTGGGCGGCGACGGGAATCTGATCGCCGATCTGCGGCAGCTCATGCTGGACTTCGGCTATTTGCGCTACCAGCAGTTTCAACTCGGTCCACTCCAGCAGGTATCGGCCAGCGTAAGCTACAACACGCAACGCGAAGAGCGCGTCAATCAGGGCGGACAAGGTAATCCGAACGGAGCCATCACCCACCAATACGAACGGCTGAAAGCCTGGGGGGTACAGACCCAAGCCGAGCGGCGGGCCGGCGCCCACGCCCTGCTGTTTGGCACGGAACTGTATCACGAGCGGATGGTGGCGCCGGCATACGCCTGGAATCCGGTCAGCAATGGCGTAACGCTGACCCGGCCGCGCGTGCCCAATGGAGCGCGCTATCTGAACTACGGCTTGTTCGTCCAACAAGTGTGGGAGCCGGAGCGGTTACGCCGGCTTCGTCTCACCGGGGCGCTGAGGTTTGGCGGGGCTTCCTATCGGAGCAGCGCGGCCGACGGCCCGCGGGTGGGCGGAGTGCCGCTCCAGCCCCCGCTCTGGCCCGACGATGCCCTCAGCGCCAACGCACTGACCGGCCGCGTGGGCGCGGCATTTCTAGTGGGTAGCTCACTCTGGTTGCACAGCCAGTACAGCCGCGGTTTTCGAGTCCCGAACATGACGGAC
>JBBQLF010000536.1:0-3779 GCA_038327695.1 Bryobacterales bacterium | reverse complement strand
GGTCCAGGACGCGCTCACCCAAACCGAACGCACCATCGCCCGCCCACACGCCGAAGGCATTTCCAGTCCGCTGGAACTCCACCGCGCTTCAAACTCGCTCCGCGCTCCTACTCAACCGCGGCGCGGGCCTCGCCCTTCAGGAACGCCGCCAGACCCTCCGATGGCACCCGCAGCCCCAGATAAAACGTCCCAAACGCCGCATACATCGCGCTCACCTCGTCGAACCGCATCTCGTAAATCAACTGCTTGAACGACGCCGGCGACTCCGAAAACAGATCCACGCCCCACTCCCAGTCGTCCAGCCCGATCGAACCCGAGATCACCTGCTTCACCACGCCGCCATAGCGCCGCCCGATCAGCCCATGGTCGTGCATCATCCGCTGCCGCTCCGCAAACGGGATCTGGTACCAGTTCTTGGCCTCCCCCCGCCGCCGGTCCATCGGGTAGAAACACAGATACCGCGCCTCCGGGATCTCCGGCCACAGCCGCGCCGGCATCGCCTTCTTCTGCCGCTCCAGCATCTCGGCCACGGCCGCATCCCACGCCTCGGTGCCCGCCTGGATCTGGCGCGCGTCCAGCTCGTCGTAGATCTTTCGCGTCGATTCGTACAGCCCCAGCTCCACGATGCTCAGGTAGGACTGCGTGATCTCCAGATACTCGCCCAACCGCAGGTTCTGCACCTGCGTCTGCGCCTCCAGCAGGCCCACGAAATCGCGGCGGTAGTGCAGCAGCAACAGGTCGCCCTTGTGACCAAGCAGCGCGAACGCGGCCGATTGCTCCCCGCCGTCGGCGCCCTCCCGCAACTCCAGCCATTCCGACGCCTCCCGCAGAATTGCGTTGCGTGTCGAGGTGTCCAGCGCCCGCCATTGGTCCCACCGCAACTTAAACATCTGGTGCAGCACTGAGGCGCCTTCAAGAGTCAGCGGAACAATCGGATTGCTCATCGTAACTCCAGCTTACGCGAAGCCGTCAGGCGCCCGGGTGCCGGTACGGCGCCCGGTACGGCCGCAGCATCATCTTTGCCGCCGCCGGGTCGTTCACAATCCGCAAGGCCTGGCGATCCCATTGAATCGTCCGCGCCGCCCGGTAGGCGATCATGCCCAGTTGCACCGTCGCCGTCGATAGAAACGCATCCTCCGGCGTGCACGCCGGCTGCGTGCCCGCGCGCACCCCGTCCAGCCACTCCTTCATATGCCGCGGCCCGGCCTCCGGCGTTTGCTTCACGTCCATCACCCGGCGCTGCGCGTCCTTCCCCTTCGGGATCACCATCCAGCGATTATCGCTGACAAACAGCGTCTCCTTCTCGCCAAACAGCGTCACGCCGTTGGCGAACTCCGGGTCGCGCTCCACCGCGCCCCACAACCGGTGCCGCCACACCACCGGGCAAGTCTCAAATTCAAACTCCGCCGTCAGCGTATCGGGCGTGGTAATCTTGCCCTTCAGCGCATACAGCCCGCCCACCGCCGTCACCGCCTTCGGCGTGCTCTCGCCCAGCAACTTGCGCGTGGCGTCCATCAGGTGAATGCCCCAGTCCACCAGATGCCCGTTGCCGGTCGTCTGCTCCAGCCGCCACGAACGGTGCCCGATCGCCGGCGAATACGGCAACTTCGGCGCCGGCCCGCACCACTGATCCCAATCCAGCGTCGCCGGCGGAGCCTGCGGCGTCGGATCCGGCGTCCCGGCCGTATAGTGAATGTTCACATCCACCTGCACGATGCGCCCCGCGCTGCCGCTCTGAATGTAGGCGCGCGCCGCTTGGAACGCCTCGCTCTGCCGCCGCTGGAAACCCACCTGCACCAGGTTGCCCGCCTTCTTCCAGGCGTTCACCATGGCGCGCCCCTCGGCAATGTCGTAGGCCAGTGGCTTCTCCTGATACACCGGCAGCTTGTGCCGGCAGGCCTCGATGAATTGCAGCGCGTGCCAGTGCGGCGGCGTGGCGATGATCACGCCGTCCAGGCCCGGTGCCGCCAGCAACTCCCGGTAGTCCTTGTACGTCTTCGGCGCGCTGCCCTCCTTCTTCTGCACCTCGGCCACGGCGTCGCCCAGCATCTTCGTATCGGCGTCGCACACCGCCACGCACTCCACTCCGCCCACCGTCCAGGCGGCGTTCAGATCCACCAGCCCGTACCAGCCGCAGCCGATCAGCCCCAGCTTCAACTTCTTGTCCTGACCCATCATCTGTGACGCGCCGCCCAGTGTGGCCGCGCCGAGAAATCTTCGCCGATTGAGTTGGTTCATGTGTGGCCTCGAAACACATACCATATCACCGTCCGTGATCCATATCACCTGGGCGCCGCACCACTCCCCGTTGCCCCAGGCTTTCGCCCCGCCCCGCCACTGAGAGCGTTATCGTTCACAACCCATTTTTCTCAATCCTCTCAATCACATAGCCCCGCCAGCTCTTGACACCGTCCGCTACAATGTCTTTAGGAGTATTTCGCCGGCCGGCCTGAGACGCTCCCTCGCCAAACGGTAGAGCGGCAGCGGCCCCAATCGGGTTGTTGCTTCCTACGCGGGCCGCCGTCCTCGGATGGCGCGCATAAACCGGTTTCGTCCCGATCAGCTCGACAAATACGGGGGGCCAATGAGCCCCCCGGGCGAACCGTTCACCGTCCCGCTTCTACTTCGCCCGGCACGCGCCGCATCAGCAGCGCCGCCACGGCCAGGAAGAAGCCACCCAGAAGCACCGCCGCCAGGCGGTCGCCGCCCAGCAGGTGCGTCATCACCTGCCCAAACACCAACGAGGCCACAATCTCGGGGAGGACAATGAAGAAATTGAAAATGCCCATGTAAACACCCGTGCGCTCCCCCGGCAAAGACGCCGCCAACAGAGCGTACGGCATCGATAATATGCTCGCCCATGCGATGCCCACACCGGTCATCGAGAGCAGCAGCAGCTTCGGCTCGTGGATCACTCCCACTGAGAGCAACCCCGCGGCCCCCGCCAGCAGGCACACCGAGTGTGTCGCCCGCCGGCCAAACCGCTCGGCCAATCCCGGCAGGAAAAACGCGAAGGCAAACGTGATCACGCTTTACATCCCGAAGCACAGCCCTGCCCACTCGACCCCCTGTTGGTACAGCGGGCTCTTCTCGTCCGGCGCCCCGAATACGTTGCGGGCCACCGCCACCGGGAAGTAGAGCCACATACAGAACCAGCCCAGCCACGTGCAGATCTGCACCGGCGCCAGCCGCCTCATCACCAGCGGCATATCCTTGACGGCTGCGAGGATCTCAGCGATTAACGCACCAAAGCCCTTCGTGTCTTCATTTTTTCGCCGGAATGCCGCCAGATCCTCCGGCGGATACTCCTTCGTCGTCAATATCGTATATTGCACCGCCCCGAAAAACGCCGCCGCCCCCACATAGAACGACAACTTCACAGACATCGGAATCGAGCCGCCACCCCCGCCCCCCGTCACCCCAAACCAGTTCGTCATCCTCCACGGCAGCGCCGACGCCACCACCGCCCCCAGCCCTATAAACAGGCTCTGCATCGCAAACCCGCGCGCCCGTCAACTCGGCCCCCCGCACCAGCACCCGCACGGGCGACCACGCCCCGCCCACCCACCAGCCCGGCGGTTCGATCTTATCCACCCGCGGCCCAGCCCCCAACAGCCCGCCCGTCACCAGCAGCGCAATCAGAGTTCTCATGGCACAGAATCGTATCGGGTTTGCCGCCCCCGGCGCGCATCTGCCAACCTGTAAGCACGATGATTCTGCGGATCGCGCTGGCCGCAAGAGTTCTAGCCCTCGCGCTGCCCGCGTCCGCCCAGCCTCCG
>JBBQLF010000535.1:0-3780 GCA_038327695.1 Bryobacterales bacterium | reverse complement strand
TGGGAGAAGATGGCGAAGTTGATATGGTCCCGGATCTGCGTGGCCCCGAGTGGTGCGGCGTGGCCCCGATCCAGGCAAAGGTACTGACGCATAGTGCCATGCTAGCGCGAATCATCGCCGGGCCCGCTAGTAGCGGATCTGCGAGGACGCATCGAATTTCCGGTAGTTCCGGAAGACGGTCTCGTTACGGACCAGGGACTTGCCTCGCCGGACCTGGAGGACGGAGCGGAGCGGGAGCAGAAAGTCCTGCGCACCCACCCGAACCAGGCCGTACTCCAGCGAGAAAGTGGGCGACTGGAGCAGGAAGTCCTTCGGTAAGCCTGAGCCCTGAATCGTGAGGCGCCGCACCGCCGCGGCGGCGGCCTTCGCCGATTGCCGGTTCTGGCCCGCTCCAGACTGGCCGAAGAAGAAGACGGCGGCGCGGCTATCGGCCGTTGGCGCGGCCGGAAGCCTGGGCATCAAGAGCAGCAGTAGGGCTATGGCGCGGGCCGGGAGGGGGGAGTGCATTGTCAGAGGGATTCGCCGCCACACCCATTATGGCGCGGGATGAGCCAACGTGAGACGGGCGGGATCCTGGAGCCGTGTGCACGGCGACGTAAACAAACAGAACCAGCGCGCAGGCGAATGTGAGCAGGAAAATCGCGATCACGCGCCGGCCGGCCTGGTCTCGCAGCCCGTCGAGGTCATCGATCTGGGCGATGAGTTTGGCGATGGCGCGAGCTTCGGCGTCAGTGGGCATCCCAGTTCTACCCAGGATGGCTGGAAACCATGCGCCACTGCAAGTGGGCCAAGGCTACAACGCTACTTGGCGGGCGGCAAGACGCCCTGGACGACGTCGGCGACGGAGATGTGATTGGTCTCCAGGATGGTGCCGAGCGTCTGCTCCAGGCGAATGCGGGCGTTGGAGTGCGCCACCAGAGTGGCCACCTCATTGGACTGTGCGACGGTCAGATCACGCTGCTGCTGGATCACCTCATAGGGCGTCGAGGCGCCAAGAGTGAACTTCCGCTGCTCGGCCTTGAGGAGCTGTTCGGCCAGCGTCCGGTTCTTCACCGCCGATTCGTAGCGGGCACGGGCCTGTTGCAGCGAAACCACGGCGTTCATCACGTCAACCTGTGCCTGCTTGGCGTCCTTCTGAACCGAGAGTTCGGTCTGCCGCAGTTGCAGCTGATCGATGGCAAGGTCAGACTGCGCCTGCCGATTGTGGATCGGCGCCTGGGCGAAAATGCCGATGTTCTGCGACGGGAAGTTGCGGCGGAACACCTGGCCGAGTGCGGTGCCGAGGCCGCCCACGAAATAGGGGTTGGGCGGAGCCAGGCCGGTTACCCGGACGCCCGTTCCGGCCAGGCCGGAGTTAGTGGCGCCGCCAAAAGCCACGATCGTCGGCTTGACGCCGCTCCTGGTGCCGAGCGTGGACAGTTCGGCGTTCACGATATTGGCCCGCTGGGCGGCGAGGTCCGCCCGGTTGGTGAGCGCCGTTTCCACGAGTTCCTTGAGGGCTGGCAGTTCGTCCTTGTCCGGCATGACGATGCGGTCCAGCGGAACGATCTGCGCTACGGCCAGCAGCGGATTGGCGATGCCGGTGCGGCTGAGCAGGGCCTTGAGCTGCACTTCCTGCTGCTGCAGGGTGGTCTGCGTGTTGAGCAGATTGAGCCGCGACGTTGCCACCTGGGCTTCAATCTTGATCAGGTCGGCGCCGGCCATCGTCCCAATCTCCACCTGGCGCTTGCTGTCCGCGAGGAGCTGGGCCGCCGCATCGTAGGCGCTTTGTTTGGATTTGAGATCTTCGTGGCTGGCAACCAAGGCATAGTACGCGTTCAGCGTGCGGACCACGACGGCGATCACCTGGGTGCGAAACGTCAGATCGGTTGTCTTCAGGTTGTTCCGCGCGACTGTGATGTTGCGGGCGTTGACGGCGTTGCCGAACCCGCGCAGCAGGTTGTGCTGGAAGTTGAGCGACAGACGCGGGGCCACCGACGGATTCAATACGTTGGTGGGTGAATTCTCCTGCAGGTAGTTCTGGTTGTATGTGAGCGTGGCGCTGCCGCCGCTGAGGAATCCCTGCTGGATGGACGCGTTGTAGAATCGCGAGTCCTGCACCAGCACCGGCGTGGCGCTCTGCACGTTGTTGGGCTGGGGCAGGCTGCGGTGGCTCGCTCCGGCTGTGCCCTTGATGGTGGCGTCGAGATTCTGGGTCACAGGGCCCACCTGGGAAATGGAGGCGTTGCCGCCGCCCCCGCCGCCGCCCGTGCCGCCGCCCCCGCCGCCGACACCCGCCGCCGCCTGGCTGCCAAGCACACCCTGGCCGCTAGTGACCGAATTCGCCTGGGCTGAGCCGCTGGGGACACCGGGCAGAGCGCCGCCGGCTTCGGCGCGGGTGAGGCGCCATGCCGCCGCAATCGGCGAGTACCGGGCCACCTCGATATCAATGTTGTTTTCGAGCGCCAGCGCGACGGCATCCTGCGCCGTCAGATAGAGCTTGCCCGCCTTCAGCAGGCCGGCCAGGCGCTGCGTGCCGGTCAGCCGGGCCGCTGGCACGTCCACGGGTAAATAGGGCCGCTTGAACACGAAGCCGGTGGGCCGCACCGGCTCTATGGACGCGTTCTGGGCCAGTGCCGGCGTGACAAGGAGTGTGGCGCAGACCATCAGCGCCAGCCACTGGCGCCTCAGCTGGGTCATGGCTTCACCTCCGCCGGGATGGCGCTGGGGTTCGCCGTGGCCAGGCCTGCCATCGCCTCTTCCACGGAGATGTTGTTCACTTCCAGCGTGCGGCCAACGGCCTGGTCAAAAGCGATCCGGGCGTGCGTGTAGTTGGCCAGCGCCTGTACTTCGGCGCTCTGGGCGTTGGCCAGGTCGCGCTGATCCTGCACCACCTGGAAGGCCGTGCCGGCGCCGAGGGCGTACTTCTTGCGATCCGCTTCCAGCGTTTCTGCGGCCAGGGATCTGGACTTGGCTGCGGCGTCGGAACGCGCGCGCGCCTGCTGCAGGCCGATCACCGCGTTCTGCACATCCACCCGGATTTGATTCACACTCTTCTGGAGACCCAGTTCGTTCTGGCGGATCTCGATCAGGCTGGTCGAATAGTCCGATTGAGCCGCGCGGTTGCGGATCGGGATGTTGAGCGAGACGCCGGCCGAGTAGTTCGGGTAGTTGCGGCGCATGATCTGGGCCAGCAGGTTGCCGTAGCCGCCGACGAACGGCGAGTTGATGCCGCCAGCCAGGATGCCCAGTTGGGTAATCTCACCGCTGAGTCCATTGTTGGCCAGGTTCGTAAATGCCTGTAGCGACGGCTTCAGGGAGTTCTTGATGCCCACCAGGTTCATCTGGTTGCTCTGCAGGTTGAGGCGGCTCTGCTGGATCTCGGGCCGCTTCTCCAGGGCCTCTGAGTACAGCTGGTCTATGGGGGTCCCTTCATCGCGCGCCGGGATGTCGATCCGTTCCAGGACGATGATGCGGACGTCGGCGATATCGGAGGTGGCGACGCCGGACCGGCTGAGCGCGTTCTTCAGCACCGTTTCCTGCTGCAGCAGATTGGTCTGGGCGATGACCAGATCTTGCCGCGTAGCATAGAGCTGGGACTCCGCGCGCGTTACCTCAATTTCAGCCAGCGTGCCGATCTCCACCATGCGTTTGTTGTCATTGTAGAGCTGCTCAGCGGTGCGCACGGCCTGCTGGCGCGCCTGGACGTCCTGCTGGAAGGCGACCAGATCCCAGTACAGGTTCAGAACCGCGGATACCGTCGTGATGAGCTGAAGCTTGAACTGGAGATCGGTGACCTTC
>JBBQLF010000534.1:0-3802 GCA_038327695.1 Bryobacterales bacterium | reverse complement strand
ATACCGCTCCAACTGCCCGTCTCCGCGCCGCAGCCGCGATGGAGGGGACGGGCAAATCCGCCGGAGATCAGCCCTGAGCCGATGCTGAACGAAAGCCACTTCCGCCCCTGGCAGTTCTGGCGCAGGCCGCCGCCGCGCCTGGACCTGACCGGAATCCTGTGGCCCTCCCTCGGCCACCCGGCGCTGCTGGAACCCAACGGCGGCGATGCCAGTCTCCTGGTGCTGCTCGCCCTGCCGGACCACGCAGCGCCGGCGCCGGCGCAGTTTCGGGCGTGTCTCCGCCCGGCCGGCGACGGCGCCGCCATCGAGCTGAAGACGCTGGCGGCGGAGCGAGTGGCCCTGGCTTCCGTCGCGGGCATCGGACACTGGGCCGCCTGGGTGCTGGAAGGCGCGCCCTCGGTGATCCGGCTGCGGCTCGCGGTGCCGCCGGCCCCACTGCCCCGCCGGACCACCCTCTTCGATCTCGAAGTCGAGTACGGCGGCCGCCCCTTTCACAAGCCCGGCGCGGTGGCGCTGCACCAGCCTGGCGCCGAGTTCCGCGTCGTGCTGGCCACCGATCTCCATCTGGCGATGCGCTGGGACGAGGTCGAGTACGGCCTCACCCGGATCCACGCCGGCGACGTGCCCGCCGGGCCGGACCTGACCCATTTCGCGGCGCCGGAGGCGTTCTGCCGGCGCGCCGTTCTGAACTCCTATGTGAACCCCAATCGTAATCTGGCGTCCTTCCTGCGCGTCGTCGGCGAAATGGCGGATCGCGGCCAGGCCGACGCCGTGATCCTGTCCGGCGATCTCGTGGACCACAAGTTCAACCGCCACCGCGCCCAGTCCGGCCGCGCCTTCGCCGACACCGGCTGGAAGCTGCTGCACGATCTCATCCTCGGCGCCGCCGGCAACAGCCGCCGCCTGTGCCTGCCGCTGTTCACCTCCACCGGCAATCACGATTACCGCCTCTACCCCTACCGCTTCCGGACCTACGGCCTGCGCCACGCCGGCCTCCCGGACGAGATCAGCGAACCGTACCTGCGCTCACGCGGCGAGTGGGGCCTGCTGAAGTACGCCGCCGGCGACCTCGACGCCGTGCGCATCGACACCGGCCCGGCCCACTCGCTCGACTACTACTTCCGTGAATTCAACCCCTGCCTCGACTACGAAATCGCCCTCGGCGGCGCGCGCTTCCTGGTGCTGGACTCCGGCCCGGACGCCATCACCGACCTCGGCCACTTCCGCACCCGGCGGCGCCTGCGATTCACGCGCGGTCTCCGCAACCTCGCCTCGCCGTACTCCAACGGCTTCGACGACACCCAGATCGCCTACCTCCGGCGCTGGTTTCATGACACCGGCCGCCGTACCGCGGTCGTCATCAGCCACGCCCCGCTCATCTTTCCGCCGGATCAGGCCAAGGCGCTGCTGACCGTCCCGAAACAGGGCGCCGGCGGCGCCGGCCAATTCGAGCAGATGCTCTCCGAGAAGGGACTCGACCGGCGCAGCCTGATCGGCAACCAGTTGGCCGTCTTCCAGGCGCTGCGCGACCATCCCGGCCCGGCGTTTTTCTTCGCCGGCCACTGCCACACCGAGGCCGACATGCTGCTGGACCGTGAGTCCAGCCGGCTCTACCATCGCAACGCCGCGCCGGACCAATCCCAGCGCCCCGTCCGGCTCTACCACACGCCCGCGCTGGGTCACGGCCATCCCGCCTACCGGCTCATCCATCTGCACGACGGCGCCGTGGAAGGGGCGGCCTTGGTCTCCTTGCTGGAGGACGGCGCCGATGAGTGGATCTACGAGTGGACCCGCACCCAGGCCGGCAACGCCTCCGAGCACGTCGACTTCTCCTTCCGCCGGCGAAGAACCGGCGCCCCGCCGCCCGGTCTTCGGCGCCGCCTCATCCTGCGCTTCGCCGGCGCGCCCGTCGCCGCCATGACGGTGGCCGTCGCCGATCCGTCCGCCGTCGCCGCCTCGCGGCTGGAGCTTCACGATCCGCGCCACGCCTACGCCGCCTGGGTGATCCGCCCGGTCCCGGCCTTTCGCATCACCCTGCGCGGCCGGCCGCGCGGCGTCCGCATCTCCTTCCTCTACGAGACGATCCTCGGCGGCGCGCGTTCCGGACTGCGCTGGCATCCCGACGGGCTTCGCTAGCGGGAGGGTATACTGGTCGTTCCACTTATCGGACTACGCCATCTGGATTAACTCAATGTCGATGTTACGCTTAGCCATTGGAAACATTCTCCGCCGCAGACTCAGAACGTTGCTGACGTTGTGCGGCGTGGCGGTGGGCATAGCCGCCTTCGTCTCGCTGGTGGGATTCTCCAACTCCTTCGAAGACGAGTGGCTGAAGCTCTACCATGCCACCGGCACCGACCTCGTCGTGGTCCGCGGCACCTCCGTCAACTCCTCCATCAGCGAGGAAGCGGGCCCCAGACTGCGCGCCATCCCCGAAGTGGCGGACGCCGTGCCGGCGGTGGTCAACTTCATCGACCTCACCCCGGACCTCAACGCCGTGGTCTACGGCTGGGCGGCCGATTCCTACGAGTTGGAGCCGCTGGTCATGCTGGAGGGCCGCCGCTTCCAGGGCGATGCCGCCGAGATCATGCTGGGCGAAGTGCTGGCCGAGAGCCTCAACAAGCGCGTGGGCGACACGTTGGAGATCCAGGGCTCGTCGTTCGCCGTGGTGGGCGTCTATCGCGGCGTCTCCGCGTTTGAGACCGGCGGCGCGCTGATGCCGCTGGTGCAGTCCCAGCGCCTGTCGGACCTCGGGCCCAACGTCACCGCTTACAACGTGCGCTTGCGCCCGCCGGCCGAAGGCGAAGATGTGGAAGCCCGCACCGCCCGCGTCCGCGCCACCATCCAGACCATGCTGCCCGGCGTGAAAGCGGTGGGTGCCACGGCCATGGCGCGCAACAACCAGGTGGTCGTGCTGGCCCGCTCCATGGCCTGGGGCACGTCGCTGATCGCCCTGCTGGTGGCCGCCCTGGGCGTTGCCAACACGATGGCCATGTCGGTGTTCGAGCGGACGAAGGAGATCGGGATTCTGCGCGCCCTCGGCTGGCGCTGCCGGCGCGTGATGCAGCTGATCCTGATTGAATCGGCGATCCTCGGACTGGTGGGCGGCGTGTTGGGCGTATTTGCCGGATGGGGTGCGCTGAACCTGCTGGCCTCCCTGCGCGTCACGGCCGCCATCGCCCAGGCGACCATCCCACTGAGCCACTCGTTGGAGGCTCTGGCGGCGGCGCTGCTGATCGGGCTGGTGGCCGGATTCTTCCCGGCCTACCGCGGGGCGATGCTTTCGCCGATGGAGGCGCTGCGCCATGACTGACTTTCTGCTGGAAGGGCGCGGCCTGGTCCGCACGTTCGACGGCGGCCGCATCCAGGCGTTGCGCGGCGTGGACGTGCAGATCCGCCAGGGGGAGTTCATCGCCATCACCGGCCCCAGCGGCAGCGGCAAGTCCACTCTGCTGCAACTGCTCGGCGGCCTGGACCGGCCCAGCAGCGGCGACGTCCTCTTCCGCGGCCGCAGCCTCTCCGATGGCTTTGACGTGGATGGCTACCGCTCGCGCGACGTGGGCTTCGTCTTCCAGGCCTTTCACCTTCTGTCCGCCCTCACGGCGCTGGAAAACGTCCAGATCCCGATGTTCGAGAGTGATCTGAAACCCGCCGCGCGCGTCGAAAAGGCGCTCGCCCTGCTGCGCGAAGTGGGCCTGGGCGAGCGCCTAGGCCAGTTGCCGAACGAACTCTCCGCCGGCGATCGCCAGCGCGTGGCCATCGCCAGCAGCCTGGCCAACGACCCCTGCCTGCTGCTGGCCGA
>JBBQLF010000533.1:0-3802 GCA_038327695.1 Bryobacterales bacterium | reverse complement strand
GGATGCGGAGCTGGTATCTGGCAACTACTTCGAGGTGCTGGGCGTTGGCGCGGCCCTGGGGCGAGTGCTGAGTCCGGCAGACGGCATCACGCCCGGAGCGAATCCCGTTGCCGTGCTGTCCCACGAACATTGGAAGACACGGTACGCCGCCAATCCTGGCGTGCTGGGACAGACAATCCGGCTGAACGGGCATCCCTTCGAAATCATCGGCGTCGCGCAGCAGGGCTTTCGCGGCATTGAGGCCGGCTATCTGCCGGCCATCTTCGCACCCGTCACGATGAAGGCGCAGATCACCCCGGCCTACGACGGGTTGAACGACCCGCGCACCTGGTTTCTGCATGTCTTTGGCCGCCTCCAGCCGGGCTTTCTCGATCTGACGCTCGGCCTCGTCCTTGGCGATCCTGGTTTCTGCATGTCTTTGGCCGCCTCCAGCCGGGCCTCGGCCGGGAGGCTGCCCAGGCGGCACTCAAGCCTTACTTCCGGGCACTGCTCGAAGACGACCTGAAATCCATGCCCGCGGGCGGCCCGGCCACCTTCGCCAGGCGCTATCTGGAAAAGCAACTCCTGCTGCGGGATGGTTCCGGCGGCGTGCCGGGCTTCCGCAGGGATGCATCGGCGCCAATGCTGATCCTGATGGCAATGGCTGGCCTGGTGCTGCTGATTGCCTGCGCCAATGTGGCAAATCTTCTGACGGCGCGGGCGGCCTCGCGGCAGAAAGAGATCGCCGTCCGGTTGGCCCTCGGGGCCGGCCGGCTGCAACTGATCCGCCAACTCATGGTCGAATCCGCCCTCCTGGCAGGGGCGGGCGCCGTCGCTGGCCTCTTGCTGGCATCCTGGACCCTGGAGGTGCTGCGGAGCCTGATGGGCTCCTCGCCCGGGGCGGCCACCCTCGCCTGGCAGTTGGATGCGCGCGCGTTGGCTTTCATGAGTGTCGCGGCATTAGCATCGGGCCTGGCATTCGGTCTGCTCCCGGCGTTACAGGCGACGGGGCCGAATCTGGCGCCTTCGTTGAAAGACACCGGCGTGCTCTCGGCAACACGAATAGCGCTCCGATCCAAGCGAGTTCTGGTGGTGGCCCAGGTGGCCCTTTCCTTGCTGCTGCTGATAGTGAGCGGACTGTTTGTCCGCTCACTCGCCAATCTCCAGACACTCGACCCCGGCTTCCGCGTCGAGCACCTCATCACATTCAACGTGGACGCACCGCTCTCCGGCTACAAGCTGGACCAGGCGCCCCTGGTCTACTCCGCGCTTCAGGACCGGTTCGCCGCCCTGCCGGGCGTGGGCGCCGTCGCGATTGCCGAAAACTCCCTGATGTCCGGCGCCAACTGGCAAATGACGGTCTCAGTTCAGGGCTATCAGCGCAAGGAGGGCGAGGACATGAACCCGGTCCTAAACACAGTCAGCGAGCGGTTCTTCGCGGGCATGGGATTCCCTCTCACTCAGGGCCGGGAGTTTGCCGCCGCCGATACCGCCGCCGCCCCGAAGGTGGCGATTGTGAACGAGGTCTTCGCCAGGTATTTCTTCGGGCCCGCGAATCCTCTGGGGCGGCGCATCGGTTTTGGACACGATCAGCCGGGCATCGAAATCGTGGGCGTGGTGAACGACGGCAGGATGAGCTCGTTGCGGGAAGAGCCCAGGCGCCGCATCTATGTGCCCGTCAGGCAGGGGCTGGAACTCGGCCAGGTGGCGTTCTATGTCCGGACGATCAATCCGCCCGGGCCGATGATCCAAGACGCTGCGCCGGGAGACGGCGGCGGCCTACCCTGGGCTGGCCTTCTTCGATGCACGAACGCTGGAGGACGTGATCTCCGAATCGCTCACGCCGGAACGGCTGGTTGCCACACTCTGCGCCGCATTCGGCGCCGTGGCCACTCTGCTGGCCGCGTTGGGTCTTTACGGCGTCATGGCTCGGTCCGTCGCGCGACGCACGCGGGAACTCGGCATCCGGGCCGCGCTCGGCGCCAACCCCGGCAGCATCCTCAACATGGTGCTCAGCGAGGTGGCCGTCCTGGCCGGGATCGGCATTGCCATCGGCTTGCCGCTGTCGCTGTCTCTCGCGCGATTGGTGCGCACGCAGCTGTTCGGCCTGACCCCCAATGATCCGCTCACGATGACGGCGGCCATCGCGGTCTTGTTCCTGGTGGCATTGCTGGCGGGCTACCTGCCGGCGCGCCGCGCCTCTCGCGTGGATCCGCTCGTCGCGCTACGCTACGAGTAAACCACCATGCGCTGCCTCCTCGCTCTCTTTCTCATCGGCTCGTGTCTCGACGCCGGGCCCCTCACGTTGACTCTGAAGCAGGCCGTTGACCTCGCGTTGCGGCAGAACCCGGAGTTGGCCCTGGCCCGGCTGGATGAACAGAAGGCCGCCTATGAGATCCAGGCCGTCAGGGAGCCCATGCTGCCCAGGATCATCGTGGGCAGCGGACTGGCGTACTCCAGCGGCATGCCGATGAGCATTGAAGGCGCATCGCCGTCCATCATCCAGGCGCAGGCGGTCCGCAACATCTACAACGCACCGCAAGGCTATCGCGTCGCTGAAGCCAAAGAGATGGCGCGGGCGTCGGCGCTGGAGGGCGCGGCGTTACGCGAGGAGGTGGCGCTGCGCACCGCCTCCCTGTTCCTGGAGCTGGAGAAGTCCGTGCGGGCGCGGGAGGTTGCGGTGCGGCAGATGGAGCACCTCCAGCGCGTGGAAGCCTCGGTTCGCCTGCGCGTGGAAGAGGGGCGGGAACTGCCCATCGAGGGCAAGCGCGCGGCCGTCAATGTGGCCCACGCCAGGCGTCGCGCGGACCAGGCTCTATCCAGCCGGAAATTCCTCTCGCAGTCGCTCGCGCTGGCACTCGGCCTCAGCCCGGCGGACCAGTTGACGCCGGCGGTGGAGGATCGCCCCGCACCAGCGCTGCCATTGGACGAGAACTCGTCAGTGAACGAGGCGCTCACCGATAACCGCCAGATCCGCCAGTTGGAGGCGGTCCTGTCGGCAAAGAACCTGGCCGTGCGCGGATTCAAGTCCAATCGTCTGCCGCGGCTTGATCTGGTCGCGCAATACGCCCTGTTCGGCAAGTTCAACAACTACGAGGACTACTTCAGCCGCTTCCAGCGTCACAACGGCCAACTCGGCATGTCGTTCCAAATCCCCGTCTTTGCGAGTTCGGCGGACGAGGCGCGAGCCGCGCAGAGTGAGATTGAAGCAAGGCGGCTGCGGCAGCAGATCAAGGACGTGCGCGCCCGCGTGGAATCGGACACGCGCAAGGCCTGGCAGAAGATTCACGACGCCGACTCGGCCCGCGACGTGGCGCGCCTGGATCTGGACTTGGCTCGGGAGCAAGTCTCGGTGGTGCTCGCCCAGATGGAGGAAGGCCGCACCACGCTGCGCCAGGTGGAGGAGTTCCGCTATCACGAACAGGAGCGCTGGCTGGGGCTCTATGAGGCCGGCAGCCAGTTGGAGCTCGCCCGCTTTGAGCTGTTGCGGCAGACCAACGCACTGGTGGCCGCCCTGCGGTAAACGGGCTTACGCCGGCCGGACATCCAGTTCCACGGCCGACACGGAGCCGGCCGGGAAGCGCCATCGCGGAGCCGGCCCCGCCCCGAGCGAAGCCTCGCGCGGCTGGAACCCGAACGAAGCCTCGCGCGGCAGGAACCCGAACGAAGCCTCGCCCGGCTGGAACCCGAACGAAGCCTCGCCCGGCTGGAACCCGAGCGAAGCCTCGCGCGGTAGGAACCCGAACGAAGCCTCGCCCGGCTGGAACCCGAGCGAAGCCTCGCCCGGCTGGAACCCGAACGAAGCCTCGCCCGGCAGGAACCC
>JBBQLF010000532.1:0-3812 GCA_038327695.1 Bryobacterales bacterium | reverse complement strand
CCTTGCTGGAAAGCGCCAGGCCGAACCACACCGCGGAGGCTGTGGCGAAGAGGACCCCTGCCGCCAGGACCGCGCCAGGACCGCCCAGGACGTTCAGAAAGGGGATCACCAGCAGGCAGCCGGCGGCGGCGCCCACAAGGTCATAGAAATAGACGCGCTCGACCCGTTGGATGGTCTCCGAGATGGCGAGGGAGACCACCATGCCGGAGAGCACGAACGGCAGCGCGGCGGCGAAGTAGACCGCGGCGAGAGTGAAAAACCCCATCGGGGCCCCGGCCAGATAGAGGATCAGGGTCAGGGAGGCGATGACGGCGCCGGAGTTGGCGAGCGACAGCAAGGCCAGCCGGGTGAAGAGCGGCGTGCCGCGGACAGTGATGTAGTAGGACAGCACGCCGCCGGCGCCGAGCCCGAACAGGGCGATGGAGATGGCCAGAAAGGCGAAGTGGTAGTAGAAGACGACCGAAAAAATGCGGGTGAGCGTCAGTTCCAGAATCAACGTCGCGGCGGTGGTGAGGCCGACGGCGGCGTAGAGAATCGGCCAGGCGGCGGTTCTGGCGGGGAGTGACGAAGAGACGATCGACAAACCACTATGATACAGGCTCAGCGCCGGGTGAGTAGCGGTACGCCATAGGCCATCTGGTGGTAGCGGACGCCGGGACACTGTGTCTTCAGGGCGGCCTCAAACATGTATGGGTTGCACTGATTGTTGGGGAACATGTCGTAGTGGCAGGGGATGGCCACCTTGGGTTTGATGGCGGAGGCCAGTTGAGCGGCCTCCCAGAACGACAGGTTGTTGTAGCCGCCGTTGATGCAGGTGATGAGGATATCGGGCGAGTGGGCGGCGGCCTCATGGAGGAGGTCCGTGTAATCCGTATCGCCGGTCATGTAGATCTTGGGGCCGTTGCCAAACTGTAAGAGGAACCCCATGTGGTTGAGGTCCGTGGTGTCGGTGGGCAGGGCGAATGTGCCGCGCAGTTGCAGGTCGCGAAACTCCGTCTCGCACTGCGGCCAGACGGGCTGGATGCGGCCGGTCTCCACGCCTTCGCGGGCGAAGGTATCGCACGAAGGGTGGGGCCCCAGGAACTGGAACGTATCCTTGTCCCGCAGGTTGCGGATGGTCTCCGGATCGGTGTGGTCCTGGTGGTTGTGCGTGCAGGCGAATAGGTCCAAATCGAGCTGGTCAGGCTGGATGAGGACAGGGACGGCGCGGCTGGTATTGACGCCGATGGCCGCGCCGAGGGCCGCGCAGGAATCGGTGAGGTAGAGATCCACACCGACCAGCGTGCCCTCGGGGCTCTTGAACAGGAATCCGTTCTGGCCGAGCCACCAGATGCCCACTTCGCCCTTGGGGACGGGCCAGGCGCGGATATCGCTCATCAGGGACATAACGGGGCCGTTTCTACATCATGGCCGAGGGCGGCGCCGGCTCGTTCGGGTCACCGGCTTTGGCCTGCGGCCACTGGATCATCAGGTAGGCGAGCAAGGCGAGGACGATCAGTCCGATGGCCGTTGACGGCTCCCGGAAGAAGCTGACGATGCTGGCCAGCGGCTTGTCGGCAAGATTGAAGCCGGCCTTGACCAGCCCCATGAGCGCCTCGCCGGCGATCAAGCCCGAGGCGATGAGGACGGAGGCATTGTCGACGCGCGCCTTCTGGGCGTCGTTGAATCCGCGACGATCCCGCACCTTGTCCATCAGCCAGCGGATGACGCCGCCGGTGAAGATGGCGAAGGTGGTTTCCAGCGGCAGATACATGCCGACGGAGAACAGCATGGGGGACTTCACCTGGACCAGGATGAGGGCGAAGCCCATGCAAATGCCTGTGACGACGAGGGGCCATGCCATTTCGCCGCCGACGATGCCCTGGCTTAACATGGCCATCAGGCCGGCCTGCGGCGCGGGCAACTTGGCATCGCCGAAGCCGATGCCGCCCTCCATGATGTTGCCCTTGTGCAGGAGCAGGAGAGGGAAGTAGAGCACCAGGCTGGAGACAAAGACGCCGATGAAATCGCCGATCTGCATCGATCTGGGCGTGCCGCCGAGGATGTGGCCGACCTTGAGGTCCTGGAGCATTTCGCCGGCCACAGCCGAGGAGACGCAGACCACGGCCGCGACGCCGAGCACGGCGGCGACACCGGTCATGCCCTTGACGCCGATGGCCACCATGAGCAGGGCGGCGATGATGAGCGTGGAGAGGGTCAGGCCGGAGATCGGATTGTTGGAAGAGCCGATGATGCCTACCAGGTTGCCGGAGACCGCCGCGAAGAAGAAGCCGAGGACAATCATGACGGTGGCAGCCACCACGGCGGCGAGAATGGAACCGGCGAAGAAGTAGTAGAGCGCGATCATGGCGGCGAAGGTGGCGCCGAGGCCGAGGAACACGGTCTTGAAGGAGATGTCGATCTCCGTGCGGTCCTGGGCCGCGGTCTGGCCGCTGGCTTTCTTCAGATCGTTGACCGCGCGGCCGATGCCCTGAGCCAGGGAGTTGCGCATCTTGAACATGGTGTAGCTGGCGCCAACCAGCATTCCGCCGACGGCGATAGGCCGGACGATATTGCGCCAGATGAGGTTGGAGATGGCGTCCCATTCGTGGATGCCCGCGCCGGCCGGCATGGTCTTGGCGATCTCCGGCCCCAGGAAGTAGGTCAACAGCGGGACCATCAGGCCCCAGGCCAGCAGGCCGCCGGCGAAGTTGAGCGCGCCGAGTTTGGGCCCGATGATGTAGCCGACACCCAGGTAGGCCGGGCTGATGGCCGGCAGCGAGAACTTGCTGACGCCGCCGACGGCCAGGACCCGATCAGCGCCCAGCTTCAATGTGCTCTTGCCGAGATCGCCGACACCGATAAGGAAGTCCTTGGAGGCCGAGAAGAGCTTCAGTTCGCCGAGCAGGTAGGTGAAGCCGCCAATGCCCATGGCCTGGAACAGCGTGTTGGCGGCGTCAGAGCCGCCCTGGCCTGCCTTGTGGATTTCGGCGGCGGCGGAAGACTCCGGGAACGGCAGTTCGGGGTCCTCCACCATGACACGGCGCAGCAGCGTGACGAACAGGATACCGAGCGTGCCGCCCACCAGCATCAGCGCCGTGGACTGCCAGTAGGCTTCCGGCGTATCGAAGGCCGGCCAGGCCTTCACGATGACAAAGGCGGGGATGGTGAAGATGGCGCCCGCGGCGACGGATTCGCCGATGCTGCCTACGGTACGGGCCATGTTCTCTTCCAGGATGGAGCCCTTGAAGAGACGGAGAACTGCCATACCGATCACCGCAGCGGGGTATGTGGCGGCAATCGTTTGGCCCGCGCGCAGGCCGAGATAGGCGTTGGCGGCGCCCAGCACGACGGTCATCACGAGGCCAATCAGGACGGCGCGGAGAGTGAACTCCGCCATTTTCATGTCTGGTGGAACGTAGGGTTTGTGTGGATTCGACATTGTTAGGAAAACTCCAGGAACCGCTGAGCATGATACTAACTTAGGGCGAGGTTCCGCTACTGCGTGATTTCACGCACCCCAGAGCGGCGTGGTTCGGCCGCTAAGTGTTTGTTTATGTGCGGTTTCTGGAGGGGGCGGAAGTGGTATCCCGCGTGCAAGTAAGTGAAAGGGAGACCACTAACTCATGGCATACGTAATCACCGATACCTGCACCAAAGATAATCTCTGCGTCGACGCCTGCCCGGTGAACTGCATTCACCCCACCACGGACGAGCCCGGCTACGAAGAAACGGCTCAGCTTATCATCCACCCGACCGAATGCATCGATTGCGGCGCATGCGTGCCGGTCTGCCCGACCACGACGATCTACGTGCACGACGAACTGCCGGCT
>JBBQLF010000531.1:0-3815 GCA_038327695.1 Bryobacterales bacterium | reverse complement strand
ACGTCGTGCTGGCCGCGCATGCCGTACGGCCCTTCGATCTGTCCGCCGCCGAGTCACCGGAGTACATTGGCCGGGCGATCCAGCATCTGGCCGCGCATGCTGTGCGGCCCTTCGATCTGTCCGCCACCGAGTCACCGGAGTACATTGGCCGGGCGATCCAGAACCTGGTGGCGGATCCGCACGTGCCCGGCCGGTCTGGCCACCTATTGACGGCCGGCCAGTTGGCCCGGGAGTACGGCTTCACCGATGTCGACTCCACCCAGCCGCCGCCGTTCGATATACCGCCCGGCTTCGGTCTGGACTGAATGCGTCAGGCGAATATGCGGTCCACCGCTTCCACCACTACGTCGTGTGGCGCGACCCGGATCGGCCTCCGCATGACCACTTTGTCCTCTGCCAGAATCTCGTCCGGCTTGGGCGAGTTGTAGCTGATCGGCGAATCCACGTTGGCCAGGATTTGCTCCCTCAGCTTCGCCATGCCTTGCCCGACCATCACAACCGTCACCGGCTCCCAGCGCAGATGGCGGCGCACGGCCGCATTCACGTCGTCCAACGTCAGAGCGCGCAGCCCGGCCCGCACATACTCCGGATACGGGCCGATTCCGTAAAAGGCGCTGTCGACCGCGTAGCCCAGTTCGGCGGCTTTGGTCTTGAGCAGCAGGTTCACGTACTTCGAAAGGAAACTCCGGGCCCGCTCAAACTCATCCAAGGCCAGCCCGTCGCGCACAAACAGTTCCAATTCGTGGAGCGCCAGCCGCAGCGCGAAGTGCGCTTGCTCGCGCTCCACGGGACGAATCCAGAGCTGGAACATGGAACGGGAACGCGCCACGTTGGGCAACGGCTCCAGCGTGTACATGCCCCCGGGGAAATGTTCGATGTAGGCGTAGTCGCCGTAGTTCAGCCCACGCCACTGGCGCATCCGTGTGAACAGGCGCCCGCTGCTCATGCGGTGCTGACCCAGCGCCGATGAGGCCACCAGCAGAGCGAGGAAGTCCGGGTGGCCGCGCGTGACCACAATGGGAAAGCCCGCCGAAATGGCCACGCCGCGCGCCTCTTTTTCCACCAGATAGAGCCGGGTGGTTTCCACGGAAGGGGCAGCCGGCAACGGGCGCTGCGCGCGCCCCTTGAGCGGCAGAACGGCGAAGTCCCGTTTCATCCGCTCGTCAAACCCAGCCGGAAACCCGCCGCCAACGGCCAGCGTCACGTTGGCCTGCGCGAACTCCGCCAGGTAGAAGTCCCTGAGCCGGGCGACAGTCAATGCGCGCAAGGACGCCACCGTCCCCGCATTCTGGCCTTCATAGGGATGGCCGGCGAACACACGGCTGCACAGTACGTCCTTGGCCAGTTCTTCGTCATTCTGGCCTCGCAGGCCCACTTCCAGGTAGTTCACGGCGTCATCCCGGAGGCGCTCAAAGTCATCCGGCCGCCACCCCGGATCCAACAGCATGCCGCGAAAGATCTGATAAAACGGCTCCAGATGATCGGCGTGCACCTCGGCGGTGAACGCGACCATTTCCTTATCCGCCTGGCTGGCCACAGTCACGCCCATCGGAAAGAACGAATCGAGAATCTGCTTGTAGGTCAGCGTGCGGCTCCCACCGCTGGCCAGCATGGCTACGGTGAGCCAGGCCGCGCCGCCCTGACCCACCGGGTCCTGGGCCGAACCGGTTCGGAAGACCACCTGGATGGTCACCAGCGGCGATTGATCCCGCAGCGCAATCACCTTCATCGCGCACCCTCCCACAACGTCACCACGGTACGTCCGGCGTCGCCGAAGTAGCGCGCGGCCACCGCCTGCAGGTCCGCGGGCGTCACGGCCTCATACAGCCTGTAGAGCTTGTTCACCGTCTCCGGCGTGCGGCGCAACGCGACATAGTGCGCCAGGGTGGAAGCGATGGCCTCGCTGTGATTCAGCTCCAGCGCGAAGCGGTAGCGCAGATGGCTCTTCACAGCCTCCAGTTGGCGTCCGTCCACTGGAGTGTGGGCGAACCCGCGCAGCGTCGCCACCACGGCATCCCGCACCGCGCCCACGCGTTCCTTTTCCTTCACCCGCGCCATAACCGTGAACAGATAGGGATCCACATGATCCGGGTTGCTGGCCCACAACAGATCCACGCATTGCTCGTCAATCACCAGCCGCTCATACAGAGGTGAACTCTCGGAAAACCCCAGAAAACTGATCAAGTCCAGAGCCGCGCCCTCCAGGCCCTCGTCGGAATAGGCGGGCGCCCGCTGCGCCACCATCAGATAGGGCAGCGTGTAGGTATCCCATTCGACATGTGCCGCCCTGGGCCCGGCCGGCGCCGGCTCTACTGGCACCTGGCACTGGTACCCACCGCGCGCCCAGGCGCCCCAGTGGCGCTCCACCTGGGCACGCACCTCATCCGGCCGCACGTCGCCGGCCACAATCAGGGTGGTGTATTCGGGCCGGTAATAACGGTCAAAAAACGTGCGGCTGTAGTCGTACATCTGCGGCATGCGCTCGATGTCCCGCAGGAACCCCATGGTGGTGTGCTTGTAGGAATGGGTGTCAAACGCCGTATCGCGCAGGACCTCCTGGAGTTTGTTCACAGGCTCGGCGCTGTCCTTGTTGTACTCGCCCAGGACGGCCAGCGCCTCGGTCTGAAAGTCCTCCAGCGAGTACGCCAGATGCTGAAAGCGGTCCGCCTCCACGGCCAGCACGCACTCGAAGTCCTCCCTGGTCATGGTGGTGTGATAGACGGTCCGGTCGTCGTCGGTGTAGGCATTGGACGACGCGCCGGTGGCCTGCAACACGGCCTCGTAGCGCTCCGGCGGATAGTCCGGCGTGCCGCGGAACATCATGTGTTCGAAGAAGTGCGCAAAACCGCTGCGGCCCTCCTCCACCTCATTGCGCGAACCCGCCTGCACCACGATGTAGAGGCTTACTACCTCCGGATAGGGCGCCGGAATCGTGATCAGCCGCAGCCCGTTGGGGCAATCGTGCTGCTCATAGGGGTAGGCGAAAACGTCACTCTGTTCCATTCATTCCCTCTTGCCTCTTCCAACCGGACCGCCAGGTCCAGCACCAGCTCCTCGCACCACGGCGGGCCGATCAGCTGCACGCCGGCCGGCATGCCGTCTTCATCCACGCCCATCGGCACCACCATCGCCGGCAGGCCCAGCAGGTTCCACGGCGATACAACCTCAACGGCTTCCATCAGACTAATCTCGCCGCCGCTGGCGGGGAACCTTGTCTGGCCGTGCCGGAAGGCGGTGACGCCAAAGGCCGGCGCGGCGATGATGGTGGCCGCCCCCATCCAGTGCAGCAGCGCACCGCGCATCCGGTCGCGTTCGAGCAGCACTTCGCTCAGACGGGCCAAATCCACGGTCTCGCGAATCATCCTTGTCAGCTGGCTGCTGGTCCAGGAGCACTCCGCTTCGCGCCCGGCGATCATGGCCAGGATGCCAGGCGTCAGGTGGTCTATGAACAGGGTCCGCCACAGCTCGTGCGCGCCACCGATCCGCGCGTTCGAGAACTCCTCGCACTCGTGGCCCATGGCGGCCAGCAGTCCGGCCGCCCGCTCCACGGCACCGGCGCAGGCCCGTTGCACCCGCCGGCCGCTCATCACGGCGATCCGGACGCCCGCGCTGGGCAGGGACCGCTGTTCCACGGGCACCGAATACGGGTCGCGAGCATCATGGCCGGCCAGAACGGAGAACAACAGCCGGACATCGGCCGCCGTCCGCGCCATCGGCCCGGCCACACCCATGAACCCGGTCGGATTGGCGATCTCCGGCCAGTGACCGAAGGCAGGGACGCGCCCGGGAGTCGGCTTCAAGCCGCAGATGCCACA
>JBBQLF010000530.1:0-3817 GCA_038327695.1 Bryobacterales bacterium | reverse complement strand
GCTGGCGACATCATCCGCGCCGCTGGCGCGTAAGTCTCTTGTTTCCTGTAACCAGCTTGTGTGGCATTATCATCCGCGGCGAATGCCGCGTGGCGCGGCCAGCCGAAACGCCCTGTGGGGCCGCGGCCTGAGTGGGTCAGTGTTGGCGAGCAGAGGTGGGTCGTTTCTCGCGAGGGCCGAAGGCTCATCAGCAGAATGGCACCACGATGGGGATGGAGCACGGCGACGAAGCGGACGAGGATGCGGACGGGCCGCCACAACAGGCCGGCGGTGCGGAACTGGAGCTTCACATCTTTCTCGCCATAGACGGCGGGGAGAACTCGGCACTCTCAAGTGACCCATGGGGCCTCTCTTAAGCCTCTTGCGGGCACACTTCGGCCCGAAATAGCTTCAACAGGTTGTGCGTCAGGCAGATAATTTGCCACTCCGCCTCGACCTTGTGCAAGCCGCGGAACAGAAAGCGCCGGAATCCCCGCCGCTCCTTGATCTGCCCGAACACCGGTTCCACCACCGCCTTGCGCATCTTGTACACCGCGTGCCCTTCCGGACTCCGCAACTTCTGACGCATGGCGTCCGCCACACTCCCTGGAGCCCGCCTCGCAGGGTCCGAATCTTCCGCGCCAGATGGTCCCACCGCTAACTTCGCCGCTTCGTGTTTCTGCCGGTCCGGCGGCACCAGCAGTTCCACGCCTTCCGCTCTTCGAGCTGTTACCGCGGCCTCGCTGAAGTAGCCCGCGCCGGCCGTGACTTTCTTCGGTTTCCGTCCCAGGTTGGCCTCCACCTTCTGGAGCATAGACACCAGTTGTTGTTTGTCGTTGGCTTCCTGTGTCACCGCGCAGCCCACAATCACCTGTGCCGTGTCGTCCACCGCCGCCTGCACGTTGAAGCCCTGCAAAAAGCTCTTGGTCGCACCGTCCATCATCATCCGCGAATCCGGATCGGTGAAGTTCCGCTGTGCCTTCGGTTCAGGCTTGGCTTGCTCCGGGTCAGGCGCTTGCGGCGGATGCCCACCGAATTTCTTGCCCCGCTCCTCCTCTTGTTTCCTCCGCTCTTCCAGTCTCGCGTCCACCGCCGCTTTCGCCGCCACCGCGCGCTCACGGGCTTCTTGCTCCAGCGCCGCCTTGGCCTCCGCAATCTTCTTTAAGCGGCTTTCGCGCCGCGCCAACTCGGCGGGCAACTCATCGCCGTGCTGCCCCTTGCCGTACTTGCCATCTTCCTCGGCATCAGTTCGCGCCGCGTCCTCCAGCAGTTTCTCCACCTCCGCTTTCAGCGCCGCTTCCTTCTCGTTCATCCGCTCGTAGCTCATCGCCTTATGCTTGCTGGCATTGGCTTGCAACTTCGTCCCGCCGATGGCGACGTGCCCCAGTTTCACCAACCCCGCCTTCTCGCACAACCGCAATGCCTGCAGGAACAAGCCAGTTAGATTTTGCAGGTACGTTTGACGAAAGCTGGCGATGGTATCGTGGTCCGGATGCTGGTCGGCGGCCAGGTAGCGGAACGCTATATCCTCATGCGTCCGGCGCTCGATCTTGCGCGAACTCACCACCCCGGCACAGTAGCCGTACAACAATAACCGCACCATCATGACAGGATGATAGGCCGCCAAGCCCCGCCGTCCTTCCGGTTGTAGGCGCTGTAAATCGCAGATAGGTCCAGTCCATCGACTATGTCGCTGACGAATCGCGCCAAGTGCGCTTCCGGCAGCCAGTCTTGCAGCGACGGCGGTAACAGCAGCGGCTGGTTCAGATCGCACACCCGAAAGCGCTGGTTCATGTCTCCAGCCTGACCGAAAGAAACGGCCCCCAAAACATTTCTCACCGCAAATGGTCTATTCACGTCAGGCCGGAACTTTTCACTCCGACAGACTCCTGGGGGCTTAGAACGTAATCCCGATGAGGAACTCGGTCTGATTACGCGCTGATTTCAGGCTGGGCAGCTGGAACGGTTCATTGTCCCAGCGAGTGTAGCGAAGCTCCGGGCTGATCTTGATCAGCTTCAGGCTGTAACGAAAGCCCGCGCCGAAGACAAAGCCCTTGGAGTTGGCGTCCTGCAGCAGCGGGATGTCCCCGATTCGGCGGAACACGAATCCGCCATCGACGTACATGCGGGCCAGCGTGCCGGGAAACTTGTACTTCACCAGCAGCGGAAACTCGACGGATCCCGAATTGTACGCGGTGCTTGTGGAGTAGCCCGTGCGCCGGTAGAGGGCGTCGAATTCGAGGCCCAGTCCAGCCGGGAGGTTGATCTCTACCACTGGGCCGACGGTCCAGCGGCTGAAGTTGTTGTGGAAGCTACCGGCGGCCTGGATGGCGTCGTTGAAAGGTATGCCGCCCTTGACGCCCCAATCGATCAACTGGGCCGCGAGCGGCGCGCAAAGCAGTACAGCCATGAGCAAGGCGCGCATTACGACACCGTGACCAGATCGTCCGCCAGGCGCACCTGACGGCCGAGCGACATGGCGATGTTGGCCAAATGCGGGCCGGCGACGGCGCGCTGGGCGATCTCCACCGGACAGTTCGGCTGCTGGCGGGATTTGATGCAATCGAGGAAGTTCTGGATGTGGGGCTCGATCGGAACTGGCGCCTTTTCCTCAATCAACGGTACGCGGTTTTCCTTCCACTGCTCCTTCCAGACCACGAAGCCGCCGTCGTCGAGCCGCATGGTGCCCTGGTCGCCCATAAACAGAATCGACCAGCTGTCTTCGAAGTCGTTGCAGTAGTTCAGTTCCCAGGTGGTCAGGAACCTGCCATGGTCCAGCGTGGAGCTGAAGACCTCCGGGTGTTCGGCACCCGTGTTCTTGGCTACGTAGCCCATGCCGATTGCGGACCTGGGCGGCGGGGCGTTGGTGAACCACTGGACCACATCCATCAGATGCGTGCCCTGATCGGTCATGTTGCCGCCTGCATAGTCGTAGAACAGGCGCCAGTTGCGGAGCCGCATTGGCTCCACGGGGCGCTTGGGTGCTGAGCCGAGGAAGCGATCCCAGTCGACCTTGCTGGTGAAGGGGCGATTGTTGAGTGGCTTGGCGACGTTCCAGTGCCACTTGGCCTTGACCATTGTGATGCGGCCAAGCAGTCCGTCGTCAACCAGTTTCTTCGCCTTGTAAAGCATCGGCGCGCTGCGGCGCTGCATGCCCACCTGGACGATCTTGCCGCTTTTCCTGACGGCCTCGACCATCACAGCGCTCTCCTGGAGCGACTTGGAGAGCGGCTTCTCCGTATAGACGTCCTTGCCGGCCTTCAGCGCATCGAGCAGGTGCGGGCAATGCCAGTGATCCGGGCCGGCCTGGACGGTGAAGTCGATGCCTTTCTGGGCCAGCAGTTCCTCGTGGTGATAGTAGGATTTGACGCCGGGGTGATCCTTGAGCGCCGCTTCGATGTTGGCTTCGTTCACATCGCAGACAGCAACGCACTCGGCGCCAAGTTCTTTGAAACACTTGGCCAGGTAGCGGCCACGGCCACCGGAGCCGATCAAGCCGAACGTTGGCTTGTCATTGGCGGCGAGAACGGGGCGTGCAAAGGGCGCGACGGCGGCAGCACTGGCAAGAAATGAACGGCGGTTTGAGTCCATGAGAACCTCTCAGACTACTCTATCTGAAACTGCTGGGTGTTCGACAGAGAAACGAAGGGTCAGGCAGCACGGTGGCGCTCTTAATTGTTTTCGAAGCGGCCATTGAGGCTTCGGCACTCGCGAGAAACGACCCACCTCTGCTCGCCAAAACTGACCCACTCAGGCCGCGGCCCCACAGGGCGTTTCGGCTGGCCGCGCCACGCGGCATTCGCCGCGGATGATAATGCCACACAAGCTGGTTACAGGA
>JBBQLF010000529.1:0-3822 GCA_038327695.1 Bryobacterales bacterium | reverse complement strand
GACGCGTTGGCGGTGAAAATCGCCACGTACTCGCCGGCCGATGCGTGAAAGAACTCCAGCACTTTGGCCCGCGCCCGTTCCACCAGTTCCGTGGTGGCCTGCGAGGTGGGGTTGTGCGAGTGGGGATTGCCGTATAGCCCGTTGCGGAGCAGGTGGTTGTGCTCACTCACCTGGCATTCGGCATAGAGGCCGCCCCCGGTGTAGTCCAGATAAGCATGGCCCGTCGCGTCCAGGCGGCCGTACTCTGTCGCGCGGAGTTCGTCCAGGGACGCCGTTTGGACGTACTCCGGAAATCTGCGCAGCAATTCCTCGTCGGTGATCACGTTCATCTCTGTCCTCAATTACACCAGATCCACCCGGATCCGGGCTCGGTTTCTATGCTATAGTCGAACGTGCCCCCCTTAGTTTTGGGTGTCATTCCCGCTCGGTTCGCCTCCACCCGATTCCCCGGTAAACCCCTCGCCTCCCTGGACGGAAAACCCATGCTGCAGCACGTCTGGGAGCGGACGTGCCGCGCCAGTCTGCTCTCCTCGGTGGTGATCGCCACCGACGACGAACGCATCGCCGCCGCCGCCCGGTCCTTCGGCGCCGCCGTTTGCATGACGCGCCCGGACCACGTCTCCGGAACCGATCGCGTGGCCGAGGCTGCCGCCCATACCGCGGCCGAAATCATCGTCAACGTGCAGGGCGACGAGCCGCTGATCGATCCGGCCGCCATCGATGCGGCGGTCCAGGCACTGATGGACGATCCCGCCTGCCAGATGAGCACGCTCAGGAAGCGCATCACCCGCCCGGCGGAAATTGACAACCCCAACGTGGTCAAAGTGGTGACCAGCCACGCCGGCCACGCCCTCTATTTCTCCCGTTCACCCATCCCATTTCCGCGCGGAGACAATCCCGTCTATTGGAAACACATCGGCATCTACGTCTACCGCCGCGCCCTGCTGCTCGGCTATTCGGAGTTGCGGCCCGGCCCTCTGGAGGACACCGAGAAGCTGGAGCAACTCCGCGCCTTGGAAAACGGCATCGCCATCCGGGTTGCCGAGACCGGGTACGAAACCATCGGCGTGGATACGCCTGAAGACTTAGCTCTCGTTCAGTCCCAATTCATAACCCCTTACCATGGCTAAATACATTTTTGTTACTGGCGGCGTCGTCTCCTCACTCGGAAAGGGTATCGCGGCGGCGTCCATTGGCTGCCTGTTGGAAAGCCGGGGCCTCAAGGTCAGCATGCAGAAGTTCGATCCCTACCTGAATGTGGACCCCGGCACCATGAGCCCGTTTCAGCACGGCGAGGTCTTCGTGACCGACGATGGCGCCGAGACCGATCTCGATCTCGGCCACTACGAGCGTTTCACCCACGCCCACCTCTCGCAGAACAACAACCTCACCTCCGGCCGCATCTACGAGCGGATCATCACGCGCGAACGGCGGGGCGACTATCTCGGCAAGACCGTGCAGGTGATTCCGCACGTCACCAACGAAATCAAGGCCGCCGCGCACAAGGTAGCCGATGGCGTCGATGTCGTCATCTGCGAAATCGGAGGAACGGTCGGCGATATCGAGTCTCAACCCTTCACCGAAGCCTTGCGCCAGATGCGGCACGAGCTGGGCCGCCGCAACACGCTCTTCGTCCACGTCTCCTACGTGCCCTGGATCGCCGCGGCCCAGGAATTGAAGACCAAGCCCACGCAGCACTCCGTCAAAGAGCTGCGCTCCATGGGCATCCAGCCCGATATCCTGGTCTGCCGCTCCGAGCGCCGTCTGCCTGCCGATCAGCAGGACAAGATCGCCCAGTTCTGCGACGTGGACAAAGACGCGGTCATCTCCTGCTATGACGTCAAGACCGTCTACCAGGTCCCCCTGGTTTTTGCCGAGCAAGGCGTGGACGATCTGGTCGTCAACCTGCTTCAGCTCACCAACGCCAAGGAGCGCGATCTGACCGCCTGGTCAGCCATGCTCCACCGCATGCAACACCCGGTGGACGAGGTGTGCATCGGCCTGGTTGGCAAGTACGTGGAGTATGAGGACTCCTACAAGTCGCTCAAGGAGGCGCTGCTTCATGCCGGCATCCACCACGGTTTCAAGGTGGAGATGAAGTGGATCGATGCCGAGAAGCTCTCCTGGCCCGAATGCAGCGAGACGCTGGAACACTACGACGGCATCCTGGTTCCCGGCGGCTTCGGCAAGCGCGGCATTGAAGGTATGCTCCACGCCATCCGCTTCGCCCGCGAGAAGCGCGTGCCCTATTTCGGCATCTGCCTGGGCATGCAGACCGCGGTGATCGAGTTCGCCCGCAACGTCTGCGGGATCGCCGGGGCTGATTCCACCGAATTCGAAAACGCCGCCCTGCACCCGGTCATCTATAAATTGCGCGATCTGCTCGGCGTGGAGGAGCTCGGCGGCACCATGCGCCTGGGCGCCTACGACTGCCATCTGGTCGAAGACTCCTTCGCCGGGCGCGCCTACGGCGTGGAGCTCATCAGCGAGCGCCACCGCCACCGCTATGAGTTCAACCGCGCCTACGAAGAACAGCTCACCGCGCGCGGCCTCCGCATCACCGGCCGCTCCAAGGATGGTAAGTTCGTCGAGATCTGCGAGATCCCGGATCATCCCTACTTCCTGGGCTGCCAGTTCCATCCGGAGTTCAAATCCAAGCCGCTGACGCCGCACCCGCTGTTTCAGTCCTTCATTGGCGCGGCTTATGCCTACCGCCAGAAACGTCTCACCACCGAATCCAACCCGCTGTTTGCTGAATGAAACCCATCTCCATTGCGCCCGGCATCACGTTCGGTGACGGCTCGCTGACGTTCATCTGCGGCCCTTGCGTAATCGAGTCTGAGGAACACGTCCTCCGCATGGCCCGAGCCATTGGCGCCGCGCTCGGTACGCCGTATGTGTTCAAAGCGTCCTTTGACAAGGCCAACCGGACCACTGGTGCCGCCTACCGCGGCCCCGGCCTGAAGGAGGGCCTCCGCATTCTCGCGGCCGTCAAACAAGTCACCGGCCTGCCGGTGCTCACAGACATCCACTCGCCGGATCAGGCTGGACCTGCCGCTGAGGTGGTAGACATCCTCCAGATCCCGGCCTTCCTGTGCCGTCAGACGGATCTGCTCCTGGAGGCCGGCCGCACGGGACGCACCGTCAATATCAAGAAGGGCCAGTTTGTAGCGCCCCACGACATCCACCACGCCGCCGAAAAGGTCGCCTCCACCGGCAACAGCCGCATTCTCCTCACCGAGCGCGGCACGGCCTTCGGCTACAACAACCTGGTGGTGGACATGCGCGGCCTGGTAATCATGCGCCAATCCGGTTACCCGGTGATCTTCGACGCCACGCATTCGGTGCAACTCCCCGGCGCCGGCGGCGCCCCCCAGTTCATTGCGCCCCTGGCCCGGGCCGCGATCGCAGTGGGCGTGGACGGCCTGTTCCTGGAGGTGCACGACAACCCGCCGCAGGCGCTCTCCGATGGCGCCAACTCCCTCCACCTGGACCAATTGGCCAGCCTGGCCGCTCAACTCGGCCAGCTCCACGCGGCGCGACAGGGCGGCGAAGTCGAACCGCCCCACAGCCACCGGCCCGGCCTTCCAGGCTAAGGACTCGTCACGGAACAATCTTGCCAGCTCGGCACGCCGGCTCGCTGACGCGCGCGAGGCTCGGCACGCCCGCTGCTGGAGCGCGGGGCCCGGCACGCACGTTGCTGACGCGCGCGGGGCTCGGCGCGCCCGCTGCCAACGCGCGCGGGGCTTGTTGGCACGCCCGCTGGCTGATGCGCGCGGGGCTCGGTAAGCCCGCTTGCTGATGCGCGCGAGGCTCGGTACG
>JBBQLF010000528.1:0-3848 GCA_038327695.1 Bryobacterales bacterium | reverse complement strand
ACTCGCTCCACCGCTTCAAGGACATCAACGGCCGCTGGCCGGCGCGCATCACCGTTTGCGGCTGGGGATTCAAACGCCGCCGCATCGCCGAACTCCACCGCGCCGCCCTCGGCTGGACGGGGCCCTTCGACTATCTCGCCGTGAACGATCCACCGGACCTGGAAACCGTCATCGCCCGTGAAAGCCAGACGTGTGCTCAGTTTCAGGCTGACCCGCGCGGCGAGCGGCCCCCCATCGCCGGCAAACGCCGCGCCCGGGCCCCACTGGGCTACACGCCCCCGTCCGGCTGGCACGCCGCCGTTGGTTGTGCCAGCACCGCGCCCGCCCGCTCGCAGCAATCTTAACCGAAACAAAAAACTTGGCGGCGGCCGGGCATGTTCGATGTATACTCTCATCCAGCCGGGTGTGTGTTGGAGTTCCCAACTCCCGCGCACGCCCGCGATTTTTTCTCAGGGGGTCCGTGATGACCGTGCTTTGCTTCTCCGCCCGTCTTTCCGGCACGCTACTGCTCCTGTCCGCCTCCCTCGTCCCCTCCGGTTTGCGGGCTCAGGTCCTATATGGCTCGTTGGTCGGCAACGTCACCGATCAGTCGGAGGCCGCCGTACCCGGTGCCAGAATCACCGCCACCAGCGAAGCCACCAATCAGATACGCACGGCAATTGCCGACTCCGGCGGCGCCTATTCCCTGCCCGCTCTGCCGCCCGGCGTCTACACCCTTCGCGTCTCGCAGGCCGGCTTCCAGGATCTGGTCACCGCCAAGGTGCCGGTCACGCAGAACAACGTCACGCGCGTCGACGCCCACCTCCAGGTCGGCCAGGTGCAGGAGTCAGTCTCGGTTACGGCCGACTCAGCCCCGCTGCTTCAAACCGAACGGGCGGAAGTGCGCACGGAGATGAGCGCGAAAACGCTCCAGAATCTACCGGTGGCCCAGGGCCGGAACTTCCAGTCGCTGTTCCGCACGGTCCCCGGCGTAGCCCTCAGCCGCCCGCCCAACAATTCAGCCTCCAACCCGTCGCAATCCTATTCGTTCAACGTGAATGGAGCCAGTGCCTCCATCAACAACACGCGCGTCGACGGAGCGTCCTCCACCAACGTGTGGCTGCCCCAGTTGAGCCTGGCCTACGTGCCCGCGCTGGAGTCCATTGAGGCCGTCAACATCGTCACCAACAGCTTTGACGCTGAGCAGGGTTTGGCCGGCGGCGCCGCCATCAATGTGCAGATCAAGTCCGGTACCAATCAACTGCACGGCTCTGCGTTCTGGTACGCGGACAACTCGGCCTTGCGCGCCCGGAACTTCTTCCTGCCCGCCAACCAGGGCAAGACGAAACTCGTTTACAACCAGGCGGGCGCCACAATCGGTGGGCCTATCAAAAAGAACAAGCTGTTCTATTTCGCCAGCTTTGAGCGGACCACGGACCGCCAGAGCGCGTCGCTCATTACTTCGGTCCCGTCTGCCGCGGCCCGCAGCGGCAACTTCTCCTCGTTTCCGGCCGTGGTCTACGATCCGGCCACGGGCATCGCCGACGGCACCGGCCGGACTCCGTTTGCCGGGGGCCTCATTCCGGCAGCCCGCCAGGACGCCATTTCACGCAAGCTCATCAGCATGTACCCGATGCCCAACCAGGCCGGAACTGGAAACGGCGAACTGAACAATTACTTTGTTTCCGCCCCATTTCTGTCTGACCGCTGGACGCTCGACACCAAGGTGAACTACACAATCACCTCCAATCTGAACGTATTTGGCCGCTACTCCGTTCTCGACTTCACTATCGATTCGCCCACAGCCTTCGGGGCGGAAATTGAGGGGCCGGGTCTGTCCGGTTCCCGCGTCGCCAGCCCTGGCGTCAGCGTCGGTAAGACCCACAACGTGTCCGGCGGCGTCAATTGGGTAATCACACCCTCGCTCCTGATGGATGCCAACTATGGCTTTGTCCGCCAGCAGACCCATGCGGATCATACGTCCATCGCAAAGAACTTTGGACTGGCACTGGGTATTCCCGGAACCAATGGTCCGGAGCCCTTCCAAGGCGGCATGCCCCGCTTCGACATCGGCAACTACGCCTTCCTCGGCGTGGCCAACCACTACATGCCTTACTACCGCACTGACGATCAGCATCAGGCCGTCGCCAACTTCACCTGGATAAAGAAGAACCACGAACTGCGCTGGGGCATGGATACCTACCAGCAGGGCATGAACCACCTCCAACCCGAGTTCGTCGGCGGATCCTCGCGCGGGCCCAGGGGCCGCTTCAACTTCGGCTCCGGCCCCACCCGGCTTTGTACGAAGCCGGACGGAAAAGGCGGCTGCACCACTCTTTCCACGGCCGACAACGAGATCAACTCGCTCGGCACGTTCCTGCTCGGCCTGCCCACCCAACTCGGCAAGAACCAGTTGACCGTGGCGCCGTTCACCACCCGCAACTGGCAGTACAGCGCCTTCATCCGGGACCGCTGGCGCGTCACGCGCCGCCTCACGTTTTCCTACGGCACGCGCTGGGAGTACTTCCCCGTGCCCACCCGCGCCGATCGTGGTTTTGAGCGATACAACGTCGATACCAACAAGATGGAGATCGGCGGTGTCGGCGTCGTCCCCACCAATCTCGGCGTGCATGTTTCCAAGGCCCTGTTTGCGCCCCGCGCCGGGCTCGCCTTCCGCCTCAGCGACAAGTTCGTCATCCGCTCCGGCTACGGCTTCACCAACGATCCCTACGCCCTGGCGCGGCCTCTCCGCACCAACCACCCCGTCTTGATCGAACTCGACCTGCGTTCCCCCAACGCCGTCGGCATCGCCGGCAAGCTGGCCGATGGCATACCCGCCATCCCCATTCCATCGCTGGGCAACGGCATCATCGACATCCCCAGTAACGTCACGGCGTTCACCATCCCGCTGCAGTTCGACCGCGGCTACATCCAGAGCTGGAATCTGACGCTGGAACGCGAACTCGGCGCCGGCTTCAAAGGCGAACTCGGCTATGTCGCCACTCGCCAGACCCGGCAACTCGGATTCCGGGAACTCAACTGGGCGCCCGTCGGCGGAGGCAACGCCGGCCAGGTCCTCAACAAGAAGTTCGGCCGTACCGCCAACACCCAGTTGGTATCGCCCATCGGCAACACCCATTATGATTCGCTCCAGGCGCGGCTCACCCGCCGCTTTTCCGCCTGGTACTCCTTTGATGCCGCCTACACGTACGGCAAGTCCATCAGCACTTCCGGCCAGTCCAATAGCGACAACGGCCTGCCCATCAACATCCCCGAGTTCTACGCGCTCAATCGCAGCGTCACGGGCTTCGATCAGCCCCACAACCTGCAGATCTCCAGCCTCATCGAATTCCCGTTTGGCAAGGGCAGAAAGTACTTAAACAGCGGCGGATTCCGGGCCGCCCTGGCCGGCGGCTGGCAGATGAGCTCGATCATCGGATTCATGTCGGGCGAGCCCTTCTCCATCGGCTCGTCCTCCACCTCGCTCAACGCGCCCGGCAACACGCAGCGCGGCGATCAGGTGAAACCAAACGTCGCCATCCTCGGCGGCGTCGGCCCGGGAAACCCGTGGTTTGACCCCACCGCTTTCGCTCAGGTCAATGACGCGCGCTTCGGCACCGCCGGCTTCAATTCCATGCGCGGTCCCGGCACCCGCAACTGGGACATCGGCGTGCACCGCCGCTTCCAGTTCTCCGAACGCTTCGATATGCAGTTCCGCATGGAGTCGTTCAATTTCACCAACACGCCGAGGTTCAACAACCCGGCCGCCACGGCCGGCTCTTCCGCCTTCGGAATCATCAGCTCGTCCTACGGAGAGCGCGAGTTCCGGCTCGGGCTTCGCCTGGGATTCTGACCCGCCCGCGGCGGCA
>JBBQLF010000527.1:0-3863 GCA_038327695.1 Bryobacterales bacterium | reverse complement strand
TAGGACCCGAACATAGCCGGATCCAACTTGCCGTAAACAACTCCATCGTGCCCGGCCACCGGCTGCCAGGCCGGACGCCACTGCTCGGAGCCCTTCACGTAGACCTTCTCGCCGGCGGCCGCGGCGTAGGTGATGGGCTGGCCGGGTTCGCCGCCGCGCGCCGGTGAGACGCGCTCGCGGTAGATGCCCGCGCGCACCAGAATGGTGTCGCCCGGTTGGGCCAGTTCCGCCGCGGCGCTGATCGTCTTTAGCGGCCGTGCCTCAGTTCCAGGGTTCCGGTCAGCCGCGCGCGCGTGCTTCTGGTTCACCACCAGAGTGCGGGGAAGGGCCGGCGCCGCCAGGGCAAGCAGTGCAAGCGCAGAGGCAATCGAGCAACTCATTGTAAGGTATCCTCATCGTCAATTAGATCCGCCCGCGGCAGCGAAACCGCACTGCTTCGTGGGTGTGCAGGAGAGCAGGTTTGAGTGCGCCGGGTGCACCGGTGCGCGTTGTTTCAATACGCCGGTCTTGGCGAGGAACGACCACACGTAGCGGTCGTAGATTTCATCGGTGACCACTTTCGGAAAGCCGTGGCTGCCGCCGTCGACCGTCACCAGCGCGGCCCGCGCTCCGGCTTTCTCCAGTCCTTTGCCGAGTTGCACCGCCTGTGGGTACGGCACGGATGGGTCGGCAGTACCATGGATCGTCAGGATGGGCGGCACCTGCTTGCGTACATAGGTGAGCGGAGAGACCCGCCGCGCCAACTCGCTCCGGCCAGGCTGCTCCGGCACCCATTGCACCGTATAGTCCCGGCGATTGGCTCCACCGAGCTGGTCGTTCACATCCGTGATGCCGAAGAAGTTAACTACCGCCCGCACCGGCGCCGGCGCGCCCAGTCCGGCCGAGGCCGGCGTCATGCCCACCATCAGAGCAAGATGGCCGCCGGCGGAATCGCCGGTGACAACGATTCGCTTGGGATCTACGCCATAGCACCGGGCGTTGGCGATGAACCAGCGCGCGGCTGCCAGAACGTCTTCCACGGCGGCCGGCGCCGCGGCCGTGCGGGCCAGGCGATACTCCACATTGGCCACCACAAAGCCCTTCTCGACGAAGCGCAGGCAGACCAGTTCGGCCAGCCAGGCGCGGCTACCTCCGATCCAGCCTCCGCCGTGAATGACGATGGCACCGGGCCGTGCGCCGCGCGCGGCCGCCTTCGGCTCCAGAATGTCCAGGACTTGCCGCCGGTGCTCGCCGTAGGGCACGTCGGCGGTCACCTTGACCGTGCCGGGAATCACAGGCGTTTTGGGCGGCCACGACTCAGAAGGAATCTGAGCCGAGGCGAGGAGACATAGAAGTTGTGCGCTGCAAACGTAACGCATTCTAATCACGGTCCTTCACGCAACGGAAGCCCAGCGTCGCGGCGCGGTCCTTGCCGGGCGCCATCAGCAGGTACTTGCCGTGCTGGTCCAGACGCAACGCCTGCGGAAAATACCATTCCGAACCCTGCGGACGGTAGTAGCTACCGCCGCGGAGCACGGCCGCACGCGTGTGCTCGTCGATGTATTCGTCGGTCCACTGCCAGACGTTGCCGACCATGTCTTCAACACCGAAGGCGCTGGCCCCGCGCGGGTGCGCGTCGACGTCGGCCGGACCGGGCAGCTCGCGGCCGAGGTACGGCTCGGGTGCCCGCGCTGCATCCCACTCGTTGCCCCAGGGATAAACGCGCGCATCCTTGCCTTGAGCGGCGTACTGCCACTCCCATTCGTGGGGCAGCCGTTTGCCGGCCCAGGCGGCATAGGCCCGGGCGTCCTCGAGTGACACCCACGTGACGGGCTTCTGTTCCCAGCCGGCGGGAATCGACCCGTCCTTCCAGTCTTTGAGGAAGTTGTGTGCATCGGCCGGGCGGTACTTCGTGGCCTCGTGGAACCGCCTGAATTCCGCGTTTGTTACCGGATACTTGTCCATGCGGAAGGGCCGGATGGTGACACGCTGCCGATGCGCGCGGCGCGGCGAGTCTTCCCAGGAGTACTGAATATCCAAGCCGTTCCAGTTGAAACCTTCGATGGCGGTACCGGTCACCTGAAAGTCGAATTCGCCACCTGGGATGTCGATCATACCAGCTGCCGCACTTCTACCGGGCGGTGTGCGCGGGATCTCCACCACTTTCTGCGGCAGCGGCTTCCACTCGCGGGAATAGGTGGCGAGCGGCCGCTTGGCCCAGCCGGCCATGCGCACCAGCAATGCGTCGAGCTTGGGCCAGAGGGCGCCAGCGTCAAGCGTGAGCACGGCAGCGAAACCGCGGCCCTCCAGGGAGAACGCAAGCGCCGCTTCGGCGCCGGCGAGCCGCGGCTTCAACTCCACGCCGCTCCAGAGGTCAAAGTAGCGGCGGCCCCCCCTGTGCGGAATGCTCAGTTGCTCGCCAGAGACGCTGAACTCGTTGCGGTTCACCAGCGTGTACAACTCAACCCCCGTGCCCGGGAAACGCGAGGCGAAGACGCCGAACTGCAGGGTAGGCACGTAGGGCCGCCAGTTGGGGCTCACCAATAGAGCAGCAGTGGCGCGCTCGATGGCGGCAATGCGGCGTAGCGCCTCGGCGTCGCGCGGCGTGATGCCGTTCCAGATGCCCCAGACGTTTTCCCAGCTTTCGAAGCCAACGCCGTTGAAGAAGGCGAATTGCAGGTCGTCGTTACGGTCGCGCGCCCAGCGGTTGCAGACGTGGACCATGTGCCGGGACTCGAGCCACTTCAACTTGCTCACCAGCGGCACGAACGGGTAAGTCCAGTAGCCCCAGCTCATGTTGTTCCACATCAGGGCGTCATCGCGCGGTGGCGCACCTTCCGGTTCCAGAACAAGCGGATGTCCTGCCTTGTCAGACGCCGTGCGGTAGGCCTTCGGAACTCCGCTCATGGTGTCGCCGTTGATGCCGTCCGCGCCGATCTCCGCCATGAGGCGTGCAGTGGCTTCCGCCGCGGGCGAGCCTTCCACGCGAGTGCCGTTATCCCAAGGCATTGCCGGAAAGAGCACTTTCACGCCCCGCCGGTGGAACTGCTGCACCATCTCCCGCATTGCGGGAATGCCCCCTGGCATATCGCGGTGCATGTCCAACTGGTTCCGGTTGTCGATGCCGATGTTCGGATAGACGGGCCAGATGAGCACGCTGTCGATCCCGCCGTAGCGCCGCTCGAGGTCGTCCAGATAACGATCGACGGTGTACTTGCGGGTAGTCGGGTCGTAGAAATAGCGGTCCTCTGCCATCATCTGCGGCTGGACGAAGCTGCGCTGCGTCCACTGCAATTCGGGGCGCTCGTACTCGGCGCCGCTGTAGCCGATGCGCGCCCGCTGCTCGCGCCGCCAGCGGTCCAGTTCGGTGAACCACTTCTCGTAATCGGCAGCTTGTACTGACCGCCACTCCTCGCGCTGCACCCGCCAGTCGGGTCCGGTAATGGATCGCGCCGGACTGGGTAACTGCGGGCCTTTCGGCAGGTAGTAGGGATCTTGCGCGGACGCACAGGCAAACAGCAGCAGTCCAAGCGCGAATCGCATATGCACGTTCAGGCGGACTTCGGCTGGCCGTACTTAAGGGCCAAGCTCGCGTTTTCCGTAATCTCGTCCTTGAACCGCGGGCACATTCCGACGATCACGGCGTCAGTCGGTTTGATGCTTGCAAATGCGGTCTGGAAGGCCGCCGCTACGTCTCGCGGCCTGTCCATGCGCCCGGCGCCGAGGAGCTTGAAAGCCAGGCAGGGACGCTTGGTCTTCCGGATCACCTCGAACATCCGCTTGGGGTCGTTCTCCATGAACATGCCACCGGTGTCCAGCGGTGACTCGACGAACCTCTCGCGAGCGTCCTCGCGTGACCGAGACACGTTGTACAGGCAGGTCTG